>DASZGG010000121.1:0-19423 GCA_035939025.1 Chthoniobacterales bacterium
CGTCCTCGTCGTCGTGCTCGTCCTCGGTGCATTGGGATTCCGTGACCGCAAAGAGACCGATGGAACTAATTTGTTCTGTTAGTCTGATTGCGAAACGATCGGGATTCTCGAGGACGACGACGAGCACGAGGACGACTCCTCTGGCAAATCCGCGCTACCTGACCTTCACGCTCTTTCGCAAAAACGTAGGTACATCCAAGTCCTGGCCATCGATAATCGTTGGTTCGCTCTTCTCAAAACGCCCGCGCGAAACCGGCTCAAACTGGAGAGTTTCCTGCTTCGCTTCGACCTTCTTCGGTGCCGTCGCCTGAGGTTTCGAGTCCGGTTTGGCAGCCGCGCGAACCGGCACCGGCTTTTGCGGCTCGGATTCGGTCCGCGGAAGCATTAATTCCTCATCTGAGCGTTCCGGTGCGCGTTCGCTAGGTGTTGTGCGGTCCGGCAAAGCTGCAATTGGAAGCGCTACGGGAATTGCGGGAGCTTTCGAAGGCTCCGGCCTCGACACCGACTCGAGGGCATAAACCGATTTTTTGGGGACTTGGATCAACGGTTTCGCTGCACTGTTGCTCAACGAACTTAAGATCGAAACAGACAAGCGATGCCCCATGCGGGGCTCGATCCCGATCCCCATGAAAAGCTGTGTCTGGTCGTTAATGTACCGGTTGAGCTCCTCCATAATGATTTGAACTTCACCTAAAGTTACATTTGCGCCGCCGCAGATGTGAACAATTGCGTGAAAAGCCTCCTCCAACAGTGCGCCCCGATTCATCAACGGATTCTTAAGCGCCTTCGCCAGCGCGTCATGCGCGCGGTTCTCACCCTCCGCATCGCCGTATCCGAAAAGTGCCCGCGCATCTCCGTTCCGCAAGACAGCGCAGACGTCGTCAAACCCGATGTGCAATAACCCGGGTCGCTGCAGCAGACCGGCCACGGAACGGATGCTTTGCGAAATTGTCAGATCGGCAGCAGCAAAGGCTTCGTGAATCCCCATCTTCGGGAGAGTGATTTCTGCCATCCGGTCATTCTCAAAACAAACCACTGCGTCAGCAATTGCGCGCAGCCGTGTCAAACTCTCCTCGGCTTGGGCGCAGCGCCTGCGTCCCTCAAAACTGAAAGGCACGGCCGCGAAGGCCAACACCAGCGCATTTTCCTCTTTTGCAATTTGTGCCACCACAGGAGCAGCCCCAGACCCGGTACCGCCGCCTAGTCCGACACTGAGAAAAATCACTGTGCCACTTTGTAGGACGGATCGGATCTCATCGGTTGCTTCCTCAGCCGCCGCGTAGCCGAGTTCAGGGTCCCCACCAGAGCCAAGACCGCGGGTGAGATTTCGACCAAGTTGCACTTTGTGCGCGGCCACCGACGCGGTGAGCGACTGAACATCCGTATTAATCGCCACCAAATCCGCCTCGTCGATGCCGTCAAGCATCACACGGTCCAGGATGTTCGATCCTGCACCACCAATCCCGATGACCTTGACACGAATCGGTTCGCCAGAGTTCCTCTCTCGATCGTACTGCCGGTTTAGCTGCACCATATTGCTGAACTAGTTACGAAATATTCCTTTGAGTTTGTGAAATGCGTTCCGTATGAGCCCGCCGGAAGAGGGCCTGTCCATTTGCACCAGGTGCGCGTACTTCACGAGCCCTAGTGCCGTAGAAAACTGGGGATTCTCAAATGCTGATGTCACACCAGCCATTGGCAACGCATGCGACATCGTGACCGGCATTCCAAAAACATCCGATGCCAGATGTTCCAACCCGCGAATCTGGCTGCAGCCTCCCGTAATGAATACCCCCGCTCCGACATAGTGGAGATTTTGATCCGCCTCGATCTGCCGCTTCACAATCTCTAACGTTTCCCGAAGACGATAATGTATAATCTGGTTTAACGACTCCCTCTCGATCTCCCTTCCAGCAAAGCCCGTTTCGTCCTTCAGCAAAATCGTTTCACCTGGAAAGGCTGTTCCAAGAGTCACGTTTCCTTCATCGACCTTGAGCTTTTCCGCGCGCGCAGTAGGGATTTTCAGGCCGATCGAGATATCATTGGTAATGTGGTCACCGCCGACCGCAAGCACTCCGCTCTGTTTAACTGCTCCGTCAACGTAAACTACAAAATCGGTAGTTCCTCCACCGATATCGATCAAGACCGCTCCCAACTGTTTCTGGTTTTTTTCCAGGACGGCCTGAGCCGTCGCAAAAGAGTTAATGATCACGTCGGCCGGCTCGAGTTCCAATTCTTTTACACAACGGATCTCGTTCTGGATCCGCGTGCGGATCCCATAAACTATGTGAAAATCCGCCTCCAGTTTCTTCCCCAACAAACCGACCGGATTGATGACTCCATCCTGCCCGTCGACGTAGTAATGCTGAATAATCGTGTGGAGAATGCAGTCTTCCATCGGTAAGCTCACTTCCCGAGCATTGGTACGGACATCGTCGAGATCCTGCTCGTCAATTTCTTCTCGTCCTTCTTCGAGCACCACCACCCCGCGGTTATTGAAACTCCGAATGTGACTGCCGGTGATTCCTAGATAGACCTCGCTGATTTCAACGTCACTCTTCTCTTCCGCATCCACAATCGCATCGTGGACGCAACGCTTCGCGGTCTCAAAGTCGACTATCTCTCCCTTACGCACTCCACGCGCCGGAGCGTTCCCCACTCCGATGATTTTGAGGCTACCGTCGTGCCGCGCCTCCGCGACAACAGCGCAGATTTTTGAAGTGCCAATCTCAAGGCCCACAAAGATGTTGTCTCTAGCCATTCAATCGAGTTGGGGTTATTCGCCGAACGAGAGGCACAGGCTCCGTCACGTCCGCTTCCGTGGCCGCAGGAGGACGGGTCAAAGCTCGTCCTTCTTTAAACGGCTTCAATTTGCCGTGCTCGCGTTGTTGCATTTTCTTTTCTTGTAATTTCGAGCTCCTCGGTGAAAGAGCGCCTTTGGACTGGCTTGGCGTTGTTGACCCTGCCGGCGCCGGTTTTGACTTGGCATCGGCGGCGGATGCATCGTTGGAACCGGCGCTTGAGGCGTTTGGTGCCGCCGGTACAGTCTGCGGCACAAACGTCACCGGCACATTGCGCTGGGCCATCAGATTCACCGTCTGCAGTTCACGGTTATTCTTGTCGCAGTAACTAAGGACCGTTTCCAGCCGGTGCAGCTGCCATTCGATCTCATCGGTGCTGAACGTGATATTCGCCCGCTGTTTGTCGGTGACGACCAGGCAGTATCCCTTCGATACGTCGATGCTTTGAATTTGCAAACGACCCTGAAGAATCTCTGCTGAAGCACGGATCAGATCGAGCGCCGCCTTGACTTCGTCCTGTTCCAACGGTTGGCCCGCTTGGCAATTCGACGTATCGACGCCGATAATCAGCGGCAATCCAAGATATTCCGGCGCAAGTGATTTCGTCTTCAAAAGGATCCCGCGCCGATCGACAAGATAAGCGTTTTCAAAGTTAAATGACCCGGTATTCATTTCAGGCGGAACCACCCACGCAACGGGCCGCCGTTCCTGAATTGAAATTACTAGCTTGTTCGGAAGTATTCGCTGGATCCGGCTATCCTCGACCTGTGGCAGCGAACCCAGCTTCTCTTGCACTTTAGGAAGATCGATCGAGAAAATGTTTTTCCCTTCCGCGACATCTGCCGTATGTAAAATCGTTTCGCGACTCAACTTGCCATCGGACGTCACCTCGATCGTTTTCAAAGCGTAATCGGAATTTGCAAAGAACAGCGAATTTAACGCTCGCTTTGCTCCAAAAGCGATCCCGCCGAGCACAAAAGCAATCAGGACGAGGCCGCACAATACGAGCAAGACATTTTGCGTGCGCCGTGCCGCAACATTTTTCGCGCGAACTTTTACGTCGAGAAGATGCTGATGCTTTCGCTGCCGGGTGCTGGAAGCTCGTTTGTTCTGCTTACGTGCTGACTTTTTGATGATCACCGCTTGCGCGCCGCCCTCCTTTCCAGAGACAATCGGACGACCCGTTCACAGAGCTGGGCCATCGAAATACCAGCAGCTGCGGCAGCCTCAGGCAACAAGCTGGTTTCGGTCATACCAGGAATCGTATTGACTTCCAGGACCTGAGGCTCTCGGTTTTTATTCAGAATGACGTCCACCCGGGAGTAAATCTCCAACTCCAGCGCACGGTGCGCCGCTAAAGCCGCCTGCTCGACAATCTTCTTCTCCACATGGCTCAGGCGTGCGGGGCATTCGTGTTCTGCTGCACCGCCGCGATTGGTCCAGGTGTATTTATTCTCGTAACTGTAAAAACCACCTCGCGGCCGGATCTCAATGATTGGCAATGCGGTTTCTCCCAAAACCCCAACCGTTAGCTCCCGACCGCTAACAAAGGTCTCAACCAATATCGTATCGGCTTGCGCAAATGCCTTTTCCAAAGCCGTTGCACCCTCGGCAGCTTCCTTTACGATGTAGACGCCGACACTGGATCCTTGACAAGGCACCTTCACAACGTAAGGAACCGCAAGATTAAGGATTTCTCCCTTCCGCAACGTCACGTAGGGAGCCGTGGGCACCCCGTGTTCAATAAAACGCCTTTTGCTCTCGATCTTATCGAAAGCTGCGCGGCTGCCTTCAACACCTTCGCCCGTGTACGGCACGCCTTTGTTCTCAAGAATTGCTTGAACAGTGCCATCCTCGCCAAAAGTTCCGTGTAAAGCGTTAAAAACCAGCTCTGTTCCGTCGAGCAGATGGAAATCGCCGTCTTGGACATCGATCTCGTAAGCGTTCGCTCCAAGAGCTCGCAAGGCCTTCGTGACAGCCGATCCAGAGCGGAGCGAGACCTCGCGCTCGGAGCTCGGTCCGCCACACAACACCGCGACTTTCTTCTTGAACAAAAAGCTATTCATGATCCACTCCAACAATCTGTACTTCAGTTTGCAAATCGATTCCCCGCTGCTCTTTTGCCGCCAACTGAATTTCACCTATCAGCTGGAGAACGTCCTGTGCACGCGCGCCGCCATCGTTCACGATAAAGTTCCCGTGAATTTCCGAAACACGCGCTGCACCGATTCGCCGGTTCTTTAGTCCTAACTCTTCGACGAGTTTTCCTGCCGGGCATTCGCGCGGATTCTTAAAGATACAGCCGGCGCTGGAAGCGATTGGCTGCGTCGTCTTTCTTTTGTAATTCGACTCGGACAATCGTTGATCGATCACCTCGAAGCCGGCACGTTCTCCGCGGAAAATCGCGAAAACCGCGTAGCGATCCCGCAAGGTTGGTACGTTACGGTATTGAACTTGCATCTGGTCTGGCCGCAGGGTCTCGAACTCGCCCCGGAGACTAACAACCTGCACGCTGACCACCCGCTCGAATGTCTCTATCCCCATCGCTCCGGCATTCATGCGAAGGCTGCCTCCAACACTTCCCGGAATCCCTTCCATCCACTCGAACCCACCGATCCCGGCGTTGCGCGCGGTCGCGGAGACTTGCTTAAGCCGAACTCCCGCACCTGCGTGAATTTCCGTTTCCTCGACGCTGAGGGCAATAAAATCGCCTCGGGCCAAATGAATTACTACCCCGGAAATGCCACCATCCCGTACTAAAAGGTTTGAACCTCGACCGACTAACATCACTGGGAGCCGGTGCGCAGCACAGAATTCCAAAACGTTGGCGAGTCCGCTTCGTGTCTCCGGTTCTATCCAGAACTGCGCCGGTCCGCCTACGCGCAGCGTGGTATGCTTGGAAACCGGCTCATATAGCTTCACTTCTCCTGGACCCATAACTTCGCGGAGTCGTGCAGCGGTCTCGAGATCCTGTATTAGCTTCGCGGCCTCTTCGTGGATATCTCCAGCCCCAAGACTCAAAATCAAGTCGCCCGGCTCCACGATTCGCCCAACCTCACGGTGTAAAACGTTTCGTCTGGGCACATAAACGGCGCCCGGATGTCCGTGATCCCGCAAAGCCGATACGATCGTGTGACCGGAGACTCCTGGAATTGGCTTTTCACTCGCGGCATAAATGTCCGTCACGAAAACGAGATCTGCCCGATCGAACGCTGCTCCGAACTCCTTCTTCAGCGCCTCTGTCCGAGTATAGCGATGCGGTTGAAACATCACGACGACCCGCTTGTTCCCAAGGGAGCGCGCGGTCTCGAGCGTCGCTCTAACCTCGGTCGGATGATGACCGTAATCGTCAACGACCGTGTACGCTTCTGTTTGCAGCTTGATTTCAAATCTTCTCTTGGCTCCCCGGAAAGACTCAAGCGCTTCCGTAATCTTGCAAAACGGCACTCCTATCTCCGACGCCAGTGCAATAACTGCCAACGCATTGCTGACGTTGTGAGCACCCGGAACCCCGAGGGTTAATTCCCCGAGCAGGAAATTTCCTTTCCAGACTTCAAAATGTGATCCAAAGGGTGCGCCTTCGAAATTTCGGTATTGGTACAGCGCTGTTTTGGCTCTGCCATAAGAAATGGAATTCGGCCGCTCTGAGCAGAGTCGCGCTCCATGAGGATCGTCCGCGCAGTAAATGATTTTACCGGCCACCTGATCCAGGAACTGATTGAACACCCGCTCAATCGCAACCAAGTCAGCATAATAGTCGAGGTGTTCCTCCTCGACATTCAGGATAATCGCGTGCTCCGGATGGTAAATCCGGAGTGTGCCGTCACTTTCGTCTCCTTCCGCAACAAAATAATCTCCCACTGGCTCCCAATGCGCATTCGTACCCAGGATCGGGATCTCAGCCCCCACATAGTGCGAAGGGTTCAGGCCACCGACCCGAAGAACATGCGCTGCCATCGAAGAGGTCGTGGTCTTGCCGTGCATCCCGGCAATCACAATCCCTTTTTTGATCTGCATAATCGCGGCCAGTGCTTCCGCACGCCGCACCAACGGGAGTTTCAGCCTGACCGCTTCATCGAAAGCCGGATTCCCAGCTCTGATTGCGGAAGAATAGATTACGAGCTCAGCGCCGCGAACAGTCTCCTCTGTTTGCGGGAGATAAAACCTTAACCCGAGCGTCTCAAGCCGCCTCGTCTCAAGTGTACTTACTCGATCGCATCCGCTCACGCGATTGCCAAGAGCAAGCAATAAACCGGCGATGCCGCTCATTCCAGAGCCGGCCACTCCTATCAGATGGATGCGCTTTGGACCTTCCCAGAGAAATGCGGTGAGCTTTTTTGGCAGATCAAAAGTCATTTAGGCGAGCTCTCTATGATTTCGGCAATCCTGTTCGCAGCGGTCTCCGGTGCAAGTGCGCGGGTTTGCTCGGCAGTCGGACGCAACCTCGCTCCGTTATTCAAAAAATGGTCTATCAATGAGCCAAGCGTATCTCCGCTGACACGCGACTCCTCTAATACTTCAGCAGTGCCGTGCCTAGCAAACATTTCTGCATTCAAAAGTTGATGATTTTCGGCCGCGAACGGATAGGGAATCAAGATTGTCGGCAAACCGAAGTAAGAGATCTCGGTGAGACTAGCTGCGCCAGATCTGGCGATGGCGATGTCCGCAACGGTGTAGACTTCTTCCATTCGATGGTAGAAAGCGCTCACGAAAGCGGGGATTCCTTCCTTCTGATAACATTCGTAAACGTAGTTCTCGTCTTCCTTTCCGGTCAGATGGATGAACTGGACCGGCCTCGCTGCAAATCGAGGCAAGGCCGCCAACACCGCCTGGTTTATTCCGTGTGCTCCCTGACTTCCGCCCATGACCAGTACGGTCTGCAAGCCGGCCTTTAAGCGCAGATTGTCCAACGCCTGGTTTCGATCAACCTGCCTCTTCAAACTGTTGCGAATAGGGGTCCCGGTCACTTCAATGGCCACATCCGGGAAACAGAGAGCGCACTCTTCGAATCCCAGTAGCACCTTTTTCGAAAGCCACGCGTTCAAACGGTTGGCCCTCCCCGGGATCGCGTTCGATTCGTGAATGAACGTCGGTAGACCAGCCATCCGACCAGCTAATATAGGTCCGGTTGATGTGAATCCACCCATGCCAAGAACCGCGTCCGGACCGAATGAACGATAGATGCGCCGACAAGCCGCAAAGCCATTCAGGAACTTCGTGGCAAACGAAAAAAACTGCGCCGAAAAAAGCGCGGGCAAAGCAACGGCAGGGATCTTCTCGATGCGAAACTCCGTCCGGTCCCGCACCGCGGTCGCATCAATCTGCTTCTCGGAGATCAACAATAGGACCTCATGTCCGCGGCTTTTCAAAACCTCGGCAACGGCCAGCCCCGGGAACAGGTGGCCTCCTGTTCCTCCACATGCGATCACGACATTCATTAGGAACGAACTGCTAAATTCGGGAAACATGTCTGACCCGAACCATCATTTGGGTATTTGCAACCGTCTTGTCGTCTTTTCCTTGTCGGTAAATGTTGATCAGGATGCCAATACAAACGAGACAGAAAAAAAGATTCGAACCACCGTAGCTGATGAACGGCAACGGAAGCCCTTTGTTCGGCAACATTGAAGTCGTCACACCTATATTAATCGCGGCTTGCAGGCCCAGGATGGCTGTGCAACCAAATCCCAGCAGCATGCCAAATCTGTCTTTGGCATTTAGCGCTATCAGGATGCCAGAGGTGGCAATCAAAAGGTAACAAAACACGATCACCAGCGTTACTCGCAGACCAAGTTCCTCACCGATCACCGGAAAAATGAAATCGGTGTGCGCATACGGCAGATAGAGCATTTTTTGCCGTCCGTTACCCAAACCCAGGCCTTCAACTCCGCCCGATCCGAAAGCAATTAAACCCATCCATTGCTGATGACCTTCCCTCTCCTGGTATTGATCGGGATGCAGGAACGCCAAAAGCCGTCCTTGTCGTTCGGAGATGTGCCAGGCGATGATCAAGAGCGCAGCGAACCCCGCGAGAACCAGTGGCCCCAAGAATTTTGGGCTGGCTCCCGCGACGAACATCATGAGAAAAACCACTCCGCCAATCAGCAGCGTCGTCCCCAGGTCGGTCTCAAGAACGATCAGTGTGAGAAGGATCGCTATCACGGCGACAGGATAGAGCAATCCCATCAAGAATCCTTTGCATTTCGCCTCAAATTTTGAGAACCACCACGCAATAAAAATAATCGAAGCGAGCTTCGCCAACTCTGATGCTTGAAATGTTATTGATCCCACATGTATCCAACGCCAGGAACCGTTGACGCGCATCCCGATTGGACGCACAAAGCAGAGAGCTAATAACATCAGGGCGGCAGGGAAAAGAATGTACCAGGACCGCTGGAGCCAATGGTAATCGACCAAGGCGAATACTATGGAGAAGGTAAAACCTACGACCAACCAGACGCTCTGTCTCTTCAGGAAGTTGAATTGATCTCCGTGGCTGTCGGGAGCAAAGGCCCCCGTGCTGTACAGCATAACCAAACCGATAGTGACTAGTGCAGCAACAGCTAAAACCAAAATATATGCGCTTTGTTTATACACCGGTTCACGGGATTACTAACTTTTGTCCAATTTGCAATTTCTTGGGATCTTCTATGTTGTTCGCCTTTAATAGGTCCGCGTAACTAACTTTGAACTTCTTGGCAATCCTGGCGGGACTATCTCCGCTTTGGACCACATAAAATTTCCCGGCTTCGCCCGAGCCCTCCTGGGCAACGTTGCCGTACTGAGCCTTCCCTCCACCGGCCCCTGCAAGGTGCGATGATTCCACTAATTTCTGCACATCCGGTGCAACTGCTTTGTTCCCGGGTTTATCCAGCGTCCCTGAATCTCGCACCGCCTTAGTCAGCGACGGAGCAGCCTTTCCATTGGCTGATTCCGCTTTGCCGGTTTGCTGATCCTTCAGCGCACTAAACGCGAAGATCCCTCCCACTGCGACCACGTGAAGCAGCAGCACCACCACGAATGCTCGCGACAATTTTACATTCGGCTCCTCAGCGGAGTAATCTTCCTCCGCATATTTCGCGACGGACCGCTGACCGGCCGCCCGGAGCTTTTTCCTTGGGGTCCTTTTGACAGGTCTCTTAATTAGTCTCACCTTGCTAACTCCTGGATGATCTCGCGGAATTGATTGCCGCGATCGCCATAATTTTTGAACATGTCGAACGAAGATGTTCCCGGTGAGAAAAGCACCACCTCGCCCGGAAGGCTATGTTGTCGAGCCTGGACGACCGCCTCCCTCAGGGTCCGCGCAACTGAACAGGGCACAACCTTAGACCAGCTCTGCAAAATCCGATCAGCCATCTCGCCGATTAATACGGCGTGCTTGGCCTTGTCGTGGATTAAATCGATGATCGCGTCGAATCCAAAGCCTTTGTCTTTTCCGCCGGCAATCAAGACGACCGGTTCTGGTTGCGATTCCAGGGCCTTGACAAGGGCATCCAGATTCGTTGCTTTCGAGTCGTTGATAAAGACTACGCCGTCTATCTCCCCCACGTTCTCGCAACGGTGCGGGAGAAGCCGATATTCTGTCAGTCCGCATCTGGCCTTCTCCCAAGGGATTTGCAAGGCGTACGCTGTGCCCAGGGCCGCCATAAGGTTCTCGGCGTTATGAATCCCGGCAACGTGGGTTTCTTTCATATTCAAGATCGGCGCATCCCGAAAGTGAATCGTTTCTCCCTGGAGAGTGAAATCGGCACCTTTCGAATACGCGCTGAACCGAATTTGTCGCGCAACAATACCTGGCAAGGCGTCAGCAGCGTTCGTCACTGCAAAATCGCTCGAATGCTGATTTTCAAAAACCCGCAGCTTCGCCGCGCTGTACTCCTTGATGCTCGGGTAGCGGTCCAGATGATCCGGCGTCAGGTTCAACCAAACCGCCACAGTTGGCCGAAAGGTCCAAATCGTCTCTAACTGAAAGGAACTGACTTCAACGGTGAAAATATCGAATTCTTCCTGCCGTTGAACTGCTTCAGAGAACGGCATTCCGATGTTTCCGCATGCGACGGTGCGAAAGCTGGCCCCGTTTAACATCGATTCGATCATCTGGGTCGTCGTTGTTTTTCCGTTCGTACCGGTGACCGCGATGACCGGCAGCTTACAAAAATGGAATGCCAACTCGAGTTCACCGGTCAACCTGGCGCCTTGCCGAAGAAAATTTTGGACCAGGGGAACCACCGGATCTATCCCAGGACTCAATACCGTGAGATCGTAATCGACCTCAGCAACATCTGCTGCTTCGCCGGTGATCACCGAAACACCGATCTCTTCGAGTCCCTGAATCTTTTGTGGATCTGGCTTGCCGCTGTCAAAAACTGTTACGCGCGCTCCGTGTCTTCGCAGCAACTTGGCAGCTGCTTCTCCGCTGGCGCCCAACCCAAGAACGGCTGCTCGTGTGTAATTGAAATTCATCGCAATTTCAAAGTCGCGAGGCCCAAAAAGGCGAACATCAGCGACATGATCCAGAACCGCACAATAACCGTACTTTCTTTCCAGCCCTTCAGTTCGAAGTGATGGTGCAACGGCGACATCAGGAGAATCCGTTTCCCGGTGAGCTTAAAACTCAGCACCTGAAGAATCACCGAAAGCGCCTCGATCACAAAAATTCCCCCAATAACAATTAAGAGAAGTTCCTGCTTACAACAGATCGCGACCACACCCAGCGTCCCGCCAATTGAGAGCGATCCGGTGTCACCCATAAAGACCTTAGCCGGATGGCAGTTAAACCATAGAAATCCAAGGCCCGCCCCCGCCAACGCGGTGCAAAGAATTGTCAGTTCCTGGCTCTCACGATAAAAAGGTAGATCCAGGTAGGTTGAAACAGCCACGTTGCCTGCAGCATAAGCCAGGATTGCGTAGGTCGAGGCTACGGTCACAGTGCACCCAGTCGCGAGGCCATCCAGGCCATCGGTCAAGTTCACGGCATTGGAGGTGCCTACGATCACTATCGCAAAGAACAAAAGCGTGAACCAACCTAAATTAGCAATAATCGGCTCTTTAAAGAACGGGATGTAAAGTTCCTTTGCCTGAACTTCCAGCGATGGATTCAGCAAAAAAAACGCGGTGACGATTGCCGCAAGAATGAATTGGCAGATCAACTTGATCTTCCCCGGAATACCATCCGATTTTTTCTTGGTGACTTTGAGAAAGTCGTCTACCAGCCCAAGTCCGGCCGTAAAAACAATCGTGAATAGACAAAGCCAGACAAAACCGTTATCTGGCCGCGCCCAGATGATGGTGGAAACGACGACCGAGCCCATGAAAAACACTCCACCCATGGTTGGGGTGCCCTTTTTAGCTCCGTGGAGCTCGTAAAGTCGGTGTACCTCGTCCGCGGTACGGATCGGCTGACCGAATTTGAGCGATGTCAGCTTACGAATCACCCAATTCCCAAAAACAAGACAAAGCAGGAACGCTGTGATCGCAGCGCAAACAGCTCGGAATGAGACATACTGGAAAACGTTAAATCCGCCGGCGATCGCGTTTGGCCCCTGGCTTAGGTAATACAAGTAGAACATCATGCGGACCTCCACTTCGCTTGACTCTTTGCGGCCTCAAGCCCAGCCACGATGCGATCCATGGCAGACGAAAGGCTTCCCTTCACGAGCAGAAGGTCACCGGGTTCCAGGTACTCGAGCAGCGCTTCGATCGCTTGCTCGTGGGTCTTTGCCTGTTTCGTGGATTTCAGGCCTGCCGAGTTGGCAGCTTCGGCCATCAGCCGGGCTTCATCGCCCACGGTAACAAGATGGTCGAATTCGCATTCCACCACCGCTCGACCCACCTGGCGATGACCGATTTCAGACTGTTCCCCAAGTTCCCCCATCCGGCCGAGCGCCGCTACGCGACGGCCTTTAACTGCAAAATGCGCCGCGGTCCTGAGCGCTGCTACCATCGAGTCCGGATTTGCATTATAGGCGTCGTTAATCACGAGCACGCGCCCAAGTCTTTGAATCTTAAGGCGATTTCCCGGAATCGTGGTCTTCGCTAAACCGGCTCCACATTCTTCGAGAGTCAAGCCCAGCCCGACGCCGACGGCCGCAGCAAGACACGCGTTGATTACCATGTGTTCACCGTGGACCGGTAATGCGACGCGCCTTGAGACCGCGCCATATGCCAGTGTGAAGTTTGCGCCCTTGTCAGTGTGCTCGATATTTCGCGCCTGGAGATCCCCGAGCTTAAGACCGGCGCGGATCACACGTGCCTTACAGCGGGCCGCCATCCAGTCCGTAAATTCGTCGTTCGCGTTTAGAACGACAATCCCTTCGGCCGGAATTGCTTCAGCGACGACGGCTTTCTCCTTCGCGATCGCTTCTCGAGTCCCAAGGTGACCGATATGGGCCATGCCCACGTTGGTGATCACTGCAACGTCGGGGCGCGCAATTTCGCAAAGCGGCGCAAGCTCGCCGGCATGGTTCATACCCATTTCGAATACGCCCGCTTCGTCCGCGCAGCTCGCCCCAAGAACGGACAGAGGCAGCCCTATATGGTTGTTGTAGTTTCCCACTGTTTTGGCGACCGAAAATCTTTCTCGGAGTACCGAGGTGATCATCTCTTTGGTGCTGGTTTTGCCACTACTTCCGGTAACCCCAATCGCCTTGAGACGAAGCTCGTTTCGGTATCCCTTGGCCAGACCTTGCAGTGCTGACAAGGTGTCCGGCACCTCTATCTGCGGTAGCCCGCTCAGGCGGAGATTAACCTCGCTCACCAAAGCGCCGCCTGCCTCCGCCTCCCAGACTGCCGGTAAGAAAGCATGGCCATCAAAGTGCTCGCCGCGCAGGGCGACAAAAAATTCCCCCTTGCGAATTGCACGGGAATCCGTGACGACTCTGGTCACCGTTGCGGTGCCCATTCCGTGAACTTGGCCGTCAACCCACTTTGCGATTTGTTCCAGTGTTCTAGGATCCATGCCTCGACAACTCCACTGGATGTTCTTCCAAGGCGCGCGCCGCCACTTCAACGTCATCAAAGGGAATTGTGTGATCGCCGAATTCCTGGTACTTTTCGTGACCCTTGCCTGCGATTAAGACGATGTCCTTCGGTTGAGCGAGCGCGATAGCTCGAGAAATTGCTTCTCTCCGATCGACGATCTTCTCGTAGTTCTTGCGCTTGAACCCTGCTTCGATATCTCGAACGATCGCCTCCGGGTCCTCCTTTCGCGGGTTGTCTGATGTGAGAATCGCGTAATCAGCGTATTGATCAGCCACGGCTCCCATCAGAACACGCTTTGTCCTGTCCCTGTTTCCGCCACATCCAAAAACGAGAATCAGCCGATTTGGATGCAGATCGCGGCAGGTTCTGAGGACGTTCAACAATGCATCGTCGGTGTGCGCATAATCGACAAACACATGGAACTGCCGCTTGGCCGGTATCGCCTCGAGGCGTCCCGGGATCTGGGGCGCATTGGCGAGGGCCAACACCGACGTCCGGACGTCGGCACCGATCGCGTGCGCCACCGCCAGCGCAGCCAAAGAATTGTATACATTGAATCTTCCTATCAATGGAAGTCGAACCAGGTAACTTTTCTCTTTCGCGTTTAATTGGTAGGAAGTTCCGTTCATTTCCACCTTGAAGTTACTCGCTCGGAATTGCGCTCGAGCACCCATTCCGTAAGAGATCATCGGAAGATCTCTGCCGAATCGGGCAACAAGCTGTTGTCCGTACGGATCGTCAATGTTGATTACTGCGGCCCTCTCCTTTTTTTGGTTGTCCCGCACGCTATCGAACAAGCGCGCTTTTGCTTCGAAGTAGTCTTTCATCCCGTGATGAAAGTCCAGATGGTCCTGCGTCAGATTAGTAAAGGCGCCAACATCAAAGGCAATTTCGCTGGCCCGCCCTTGACTTAACGCGTGGGAGGAAACCTCCAGGACAACGTTCCGACAACCCGCCTCGACGCACTGGCTCAAAAGTTCTTGTAAATCAAGCGACTCCGGCGTGGTTCGCTGGGCCGGCAGCACACGTTCGCCAATCTCGTATCGGACTGTGCCAATCAGGCCTGTGGATTGGTTTGCGCGTTCAAGCAGGTGCTTAACAAGGAAAGTCGTGGTGCTCTTGCCGTTCGTGCCGGTTACTCCGATCACCTTCAGCCTGCGGGACGGGTCGCCGTAATAAGTCGCCGCCAGCCGGGCCAGTGCCTCACGTGAATTTGGCACCACGATCATGGTCGCCCGCTTTGAAAGACCGGGCTTCTCTCCAACTATCGCAACGGCTCCTTTGTCGACTGCTTGTTCGATAAATGAATGACCATCAAAACACGAGCCTCCCACCGCAACAAAAAGATTCCCGGGCCCTACCCGGCGCGAATCGTAGCGGAGGCCGGTTATCTCTCGATCAACCGGACCATCTATTGATATCGCTCTTAACCGCTGAATTAGGTCTGCCAGTTGCATGATGCTTGCACTAATCGCGATTCCGCTCAGATAAAGCCACTTTTTTCGACCCGTTCGTGAGCTGTGGGGGAGGAACCTCTTCGGTGGGCCGGAGATCAAGGTAACGCGCCGCTTTCTCGGCGATTCTCGCAAAAACCGGACCTGCAACGGTACCACCGAATGCTGCTCCCTCCTTCATCGTCGGATCGTCCAGGAGCACCAGCAAAGCGAATTTCGGATCGTCTGCCGGCATGAACCCGACGAAGGAGGTGACATAACGGCCAACCATATAACCGCCTCGGGGATCGACCTTTTGTGCAGTTCCCGTCTTTCCAGCAACACGAAATCCTGGCACTTCCGCCCGTTGGGCTGTGCCTTGTTTGCTAACAACGTCCTTTAAAGCTGACACGATCTTGACAGCGGTCTCGGCGGAAATGACGTCACGGACCATCTCCGGAGTAAAACTGGCCACTAAGCGCCCGGTCTGGTCTCTTATTTCAGAAACAATCATTGGCTTCATTAGTTTACCTCCGTTAGCGATACTCGACATCGCTGTAACCATTTGCAACGGAGTGACCGCCACCGATTGGCCCATCGGAATCCGGGTGATATCAAGCTTGCTCCACCGGTGAGGCGGATTGACCAGGCCACTAATCTCTCCGCTCAACGCGATCCCGGTCCTCTCTCCAAAACCGTAACGCCGAATATACTCGTACAACTTCGTCTCGCCAAGCTGCAGCGCCAGTTTGGCCACGCCGATATTGCTGGACTTCATCAACACTTGATGAACCGTCAAAACCCCCATCGGGTGCGCATCACGCAGCACTCGCCCCGCATACTGAAAGTGTCCGTTCTCGCAAAACACCGTCGTATCGGGTGTCACAAGTTTCTCTTCGAGCACAGCAGAAGTAGTAACGATCTTGAACGTCGAGCCGGGTTCGACCATGTCCACAATCGAACGATTTTTCTCCTGATCCGGTGCTGCTTCACCGGGTTTGTTCGGATCAAACGTTGGACGGCTCGCCATCGCCAGGATTTCTCCGGTCTGAGGGCGCATCATGATGGCGGAAGCATCCTTGGGCTTAAACTCCGCGCATGCCGCGTCCAATTCGGCTTCGAGAATATTCTGTAGGCTGAGGTCAATGGTGAGCTTCACGTCACAGCCGTCTCTGGCCGCCCTTTCCTGTCCACGATAGGGCACCAATTCTTTGCCCGTCCTATCCGTCTCGATGTAACGAAAACCGTCGGTGCCCTGCAGAAAATCCTGCATCGTGCGCTCGATCCCCATCGTTCCGCTGTGATCGTGGTCGACAAACCCGATCACCTGCGAAAGCATCTGCCCATTCGGGTACACCCGAACAAAGTCCTGATCAAAATAGATTCCGCGCAAGTTCGCGACGCGGAGAGATTCCTTGATCTTTTCGGCCGTCTCCTCCGGAATCTCCGGCTTCAGAACAATGTGTTTGCTGCCTTTGCCGCTCTGGCTCAGCTTAGATGCGATGTCGCGCGGATCCATTTCAAGCTGATCCGCGATTGCCGCTGCCACAGCCACCGGATCCCGAATATGCGACGCGTCTGCAACGACGGTCTTGACCGGGATGTTTTCTGCAAGAGGCTCGTTATGACAGTCTCGGATGATACCACGCCTGGCATAGATTATCTGTTTATGGTTATGTTTTTCCGCAGCAAGCGTCGTGAACTTCTCGTGCTGTACAATCTGTAGATCGATCAGGCGAAACGAGTAGACACTGAATAGGCCGACCAATCCAAAACAGACCGTGACGGCGCGCGCTTGTGCATTCCGCATCATTGGTTAAAGCCGCGATTGGAGACGACCCTCAACTCATCTCCGATGCCATCGTGACGCTGGTTAAGGCGAACGATTTGATCACTCGCAATCGGCACCAGGCCGAGCGAATTCTTGGCCAACTTCTTTTCGAGAATACCTCGCGAACTGAGTTGGGTAATTTGCACACGGACAGCCTCGTTGGCAGTTCGGATTTCAGTGAGCTCGTGCTCCAATCGACGTTGAATCTCTCCATACTGCTGGAGCTGATTCTTCAAATAGACATAGGACAACCCGGCGGTCGCCAGGATTGCCGTGCTGACAACTACCTTTAAGATAGAAGCAACCTTGATAGAATATGTGATATTGCTGCGGTTACGATTCATTACCGATCCCTTCAATGACCCGCAGCTTCGCACTGCGAGCACGTGAGTTTTGTCGTACTTCTTCCTCGCTCGGCTCAATCGGCCGAGACGTTATCAACCGAAAGGCGTGCGCAGGATTTCTCCGCGGCGCCGGCCACTCAGGCCTGTCGACCCATTCCTGACTAACTTCTCTAAAATAACGTTTTACGATACGATCCTCCAAAGAGTGAAAGGTAATGACGGCCATTCGCCCCCCGGGCTTTACCGTATCGCTTAACTCGTGCAGTGCGCGCTCCAGAACGCTTAACTCCGCGTTTACCGCGATGCGGAGCGCCTGGAAAACTTTCGTGGCGGGATTCTTCGGTCCTCGTTTGGGGATGATCGACTCCACCGCCCTCACTAAATCTTGCGTTGTCTGAATCGGAACCCTCGTACGCACCTTCACCAGATGCGCCGCCAGACGCCGCGCCGCCGGCTCCTCGCCGAATTCATAAAAAATCTGCGCCAGCTCTGCCTGCGAACCATGGTTCACGATATCTGCTGCTGTCCGCTGGACATGCGGCCCCATGCGCATGTCCAGCGGCCCATCCCCCAAAAAACTAAAACCGCGGGAAGGAGTATCAAGCTGATGCGACGAAATCCCGAGATCGAGAAGAATACCGTCAAATTCAGTCACGCCGAAACTCTGCAGCCGATCAGTTAGGTCAGCGAAATTCGACTCGACAAACCGAACCCGGCCTGCAAAGACGGCAAGCCGCCTTGCGGCTTCTGCCAAAGCCTCAGGATCCTGATCGCAAGCGATCACCGACGCGCCCGCTTCCAAAAATGCCAGAGAGTGGCCGCCACCTCCAACTGTCCCATCTAAAAAGATCTTCCCCGCCGCCGGTTGAAGCGCCGAGATAGTCTCACGCAAAAGAACCGGCACGTGAAAACTGCGTCCGGCATTCTGTCCTTCTCCAGGCATGTATTTCTCGTCAATTAACGTGATCATCTCGCCCTTTCAGTCCAGTTGCCTCTTCCAAAAAGCCGGTAAATCGTCTTCATCGATTAGATCCCAACCCGTCCCAGCAAGTAGCTGAACGTCGGGGCGTCCTCCTCCGTCGTCTTTTGCCAAACCTCCGGACTCCAGATCTCGAATCTGGAGTAATTCCCGACCAGCACCACTTCGCTCCGCAAATTCAGCAGTTTGCACTGCTCGTCTGGCAGCACGATTCGTCCCTGCTTATCACTGGTGACATGTTGCGCGCGGGAAGAAAATTGACGGATAAATCTGCGCCTCTCAGCTGGTGCCAAACTCTCGTCATGCTCTACTTTTTCTGCTAAGCGCTTAAACTCCCCCGGGGGCATTACCATCAAAAACCCTCCCTCCAGGTTGGGGATAGAAAAGAACTCGTCTATCTCGCCCCGACGCCAGCGCGACGGGATGGTAACGCGATTCTTCGCGTCCATCGCGTGCCGGAATTCTCCGGTAAATAACGGCTGCTCAATCTGAGGCGAATCCATCGGCAAATCATGGTCCAGTGAACCACTTTACTCCATAACGCCCCACTTTTACCCGCCAGACGCCATTCGGGTCAATCAAATTCGACACAGAACAAATAATTTACTTGCCGAATCGCGAAATTTTTGTTTCCGACGTGGACTCGCGCTGGTCCGATGGATTAGTTGTCAACTGCGAATTGGCATGAAAATGACCACTGCAGCCGGTCGCAACGCGCTCAGCGCGATCCGGCGTTGCACGTGCCGAAACTTCCTTTTGCTGATAACGCACCCGCCCTTATCCTTAGTTCCCTTTTTGTGCGCTGTTCGCGTTCTATGGACAGGCGACGCCGGACGCGCGGGAGCGCATCCCTACCGAACCTGCACGCGCAGGGCTCCCTCTCACCTCTCACCCCCGCCCCCTCACCCTCGCACCTGACCCGTACCCTCTACGAGATACTTGTAGCTCGTCAGCTCTTCTAAACCCATCGGACCACGCGCATGAAGCCGATCTGTGCTGATTCCGATTTCCGCCCCAAAGCCAAACTCGCCACCATCGTTGAACCTGGTCGA
>DASZGG010000122.1:0-5597 GCA_035939025.1 Chthoniobacterales bacterium
TCGACTCTGACCAGGGGATTCAAAAGATCCTCGGCGCTGACAATCCCGGTGGGATTTCCTTCCGCGTCCACGACGGCCGCGAGGCTGTTGAGCGACGCGCGGAGTCTCCTGAGCACGATCGATGCCTGCTCATCCGATCGAACGGTCAAAATGCGACGAATATAATGTCGGACGGTGGATTCCGTGGGCCGGTCAACCAGGAGATCGAAGACACTAACCAACCCGACGATCTTGCCCGCTGCGTCAGCCACTGGATAACGGTCAAATCCGGAGCGTCGAGAGAGCTCGACGAGCTGTTCGATGGTTGTCTCCCGACGGACGGTCACAACTTTCGAAAGACTGACCATGACGTCTTTCACTTTAACCGAACGAAAATCGACCACATTATGAATCATTCGTCGTTCGATGCTGCTCAACATCCCCATTCGCTCAACCTCGCTTGTAACATATTTTAAATCCTCTCGAGCGACGAAGATTTCGCGAGGACGCTTGAGCCCGAGGACACCTTTGGCAAACAGAGATCCAACATAAATTGCCGGTGTTAAAACCGTGGACGCAACATCCAGGAGGATAGCCAGCGACGCCAGCTCCCTATAGGGGACACGTCGAAAAATCGCCTTCGGCAAAAGCTCCACGACCAGAAGAAATAAGGGCAAACCGAGAACAAACGTGAGGAAATACCCTGCCCAGCCAAACCAACCAACCAGGATACTCACTAGCAATACCAAGGCTACGATGTTCAGCAGACCCGTGATAACTAAGGCGGTCACCAGCAGCCGCGCTGGCCGTTCCAAAAGCTGCTGAAGTTGAACCGCAGCACGATCTTTCTGGCGCGCGAGGTGGCGCAAGCGCAGCCGGTTCAAAGAGAGTATGCCTGCCTCCGTACCGGAGACAAGGGATGACAGCGCCAGGCAAAAGATCAGGACAAACCAAGTCATGTGTCAGCCTGCGATGCCGACATTATCTCGACCGCCACTTCGAGCACCCGTTTGCGGCTGCTTTGGCGAATTTCCAGATGAAGCGGAGGGATATCAACTGTCGTTCCAGGCTTCGGCAAATACCCCAGTTGATTGAAGATCAATCCGCCGATGGTGTCGAGACCTTCCCGCTTCAGATCGACACCCGTCAGCTCGCCCAAATCGTCGAGCCGAGCGCTTCCGCTCGCCAACCACTTTCCCTTGCTGATCTCTTCGATGTACAGGACCTCATCTCCACGCGGTACAGCTTCGCCGATCACCTCTTCGACGATATCGTTAAATGTGACGACGCCTTCCGTACCGCCGAATTCGTCGAGCACGATCGCGAGACGCTGCGTGTGGGTAAGAAAAGCCCGTAGCAAATCCAACGCTCGCATTGTCTCAGGCACGAACGAAGGCGCCTCCAAGTGTTCCGAGTAATGTTCCTCGTGATCCAGCAGGAACCGTTTCACGTCGAGCACGCCCAGTATTTCATCCGGGCTATCCCCATAGACCGGGACCCTGCCGTGCCGTTTGATTCGGACCAGCACTATAACCTCCTCATTGGAGAGTGTGTCCGGTATGGTAAATGCGTCGACTCGGGGCGTCATGCAATCTTTCACCGTCTTGTCGCCCAGTTTGATTATCCCCTGGATCATTTCCCGCTCGTCCGGGCTGAGTTGCCCCTCTTCGGCGCTCAATTCTATTAAAGTCACTAGCTCTTCCTCATCCAGGTGATCCTGAGGAATCGGTGGCTCCTTCGCTACTAGGTCGGCGGTTCGTTCAGCGAACTCCTGCAAGGAACGCGAAAGCGGCTCCGCAATCGGCATCAGCACACCCAGAATCTGGATCGCGCCTTTCGAGAAACCAAACGGATTCGCCAGAGCCAGAACCTTCGGCAATAAATCACAAACAAAGACAATGAATCCGAAAATTGCCAAAGTCTTTAACCAATTCGGTACCGGCATCGGGATGGCATCGATGAAAACCAGTGCGAGAACGATCAGCGGAATATTGATCAGCGTATCGGTCAACAGTATCACGCTAAGAACGCTGTTTGGATTCACCATTAGTTTTGCAAACTGTTCCGCAACCGCAGGTTCACGCTCTCTCCATCGGCGCACTTGAAATCCACTGATCGAAAAAAGGGCTGTCTCGATGCCGGAAAAGAAGGCTGAGGCGCAGGCCAATAATACGAGGATCACAGAGGTCAAAACCGCTAATTCAATCGACATTTGCCGTAATCCGTCCTGGCGGATTTCCTAACAGCACGGAATTCTCTTTGCGCTAAGCAGACTGACAAGCAAATTCATGAGGAGCGGGAATGAAAAAAGGCGAACGAATCCAAGCGTACGTTGAGTCTCTGAGCAGAGGGTCGAAGCACGACCCATGTTATATCGGCTACTTCGTATGCTTCAATCAACAGAAGTACTACGAGGCCCACGACGTGCTGGAGCATCTCTGGCTCAAGGCTCATGGACCTACCAACCAATTTTTCAAGGGTCTCATACAGTTGGCCGGAGCCTTCGTGCATCTGCAGAAGCAGCACAGGCGTCCGGAACATTCAACCGACGGGCGCCGGCTGCAGCCGGCCTGCAGGTTGTTCAAGCTCGCCCGCTCAAATCTGGAGCCCTTCTCACCAAGTTTCCTTGATCTCGACGTACGCTCGGTCCTCGAGCTTTGTTCCAGGAATATCCTGGAGATTGAGGGAGCAGAATTCCGGCACAATCCTTGGAGCCCAAACACCGCGCCGACGCTGGCTTTGAGCGTTAACGGGACCTAACCCACAAATCTCACGCGCTTATTTGGGGGTTAGATAGCTATCAAACGGACGCGCAAGTGAAGAAGGCAGGAGTTACAGGAGTTCAGGAGTTGCAGAATGAGACAGCGACTTTCCAGCTTGTCCATGGAGATTGATTGGCCTCCGTGCGATGACAATTTCGACCCGGCGAGCAGTCGAAGCGAGTATCTGTTCCCGCCACGGGTCCTTGCATCCCGAACTCCTGAACTCCTGAACTCCTGCCTTCTTGACTCGCTTTTGGAACAATCACTTCTCGGTTGCCTTACCAAGGAACCGAAATAGAATGTGCGCCATTTAGCATAACATGCGGAGCGTTGTGAGAATTCTTTTGATTGGAGCCGTTTTTCTGAGGTTTATTTCTTCGGCGGAAGCGCAGCTCGCGGCAGCTTACGTCGTTGCCGATCAGACCACTGGCTATATTGTCGACTCCTACAAGGCGGAAGGGAAACGTCAGGTTGCGAGCCTCACCAAAATCGCTACGGGAAAGGTCGTTCTCGATTGGGCAGCGAAGACCGGCGCGGACCTGGCGCAGCTGGTGGTTGTGCCGGAGCAAGCAATAATGGAGTCCGGCGGCATAAACCCGATGGGACTTCAGCCGAACGATCTTATCAGTTATCGGGATTTGATTTATGCTGCAATGATGCAGTCCGATAACATCGCAGCTGCCACGCTGGCGTATTATGTGGGAGCGGCGCTCCGACCCGAGGGTGGCGAACGCATGCGTGCTTTAGGTGCGATCGAGGCATTCGTCTCCCAAATGAATGCCTTGGCGAGGGAATTGGGCATGGAGAGAACACTTTTCGTTAATCCGCACGGTCTGGAACCGAGCAAAGGGCTTCAACCGTACTCTACGGCGCTCGATATGGCAAAACTCACCGCCTACGCGATGAAGGACGCTGCGTTTCGGTTTTATGTCTCTCAGAAGGAACGAAAAATTTCGTTCAATCGCGGTGGCCAGGTTTTCCAGTACCTTTTGCGCAATACGAATGACCTCGTGGGAACTGAGGGGATAGACGGCGTCAAGACCGGCCGAACTCCGAAGGCCGGCGAATGTATCATTATTTCCTCTCAGCGTGAGCCTGAAGTGACGCAGCAGGGCAGCACTACACTTGTCACCCCAAGGCGTCTGAATGTAGTGGTCTTAGGGGCGACCGACCGGATTGCAGCAGCGACCCAATTGTTAAGCCGCGGCTGGACACTGTACGATCAGTGGGCAGCGGCTGGGCGTCCGATGGTCAACCAAGCTGTCCAACAGTAACTAGGAATAATGCATACTCATCGGATCGGTATTTTAACCAGCGGCGGAGATTGTCCCGGACTTAACGCGGTGATTCGAGGGGTCACTAAGGCAGCGGAAAGGCGAGGTTGGCAGGTCGTCGGGTTTCTGGATGGCTTTGAAGGGTTGCTGCCGCCGATCCAGTACATGATGCTCGATCATACAAGGACCTCCGGAAGAATGCAGCTCGGCGGCACAATTCTGGGGTCAACGAGCAAGGGTCATTTCGTTGCCAAGATCGGCGCCGGCGAAATTGCGCGAGTTCCGGCTGAAATCATCGAGACTGCGCGCCGGACGATAGCGGATTTGGAGATCGAGACCCTGATCGTGGTCGGAGGAGACGGTTCGCTCACCACCGCGCTGCAGCTCCAGGAGGCAGGATTTCAAATTATCGGGGTACCAAAAACCATCGATAACGATCTCGCAGCAACGTCGATGACGTTCGGCTTTAATTCCGCGGTCGCGTTCGTAACAGAAGCATTGGATCGTCTGCACGCGACGGCGATGAGTCACAAGCGCGCGATGGTCCTTGAAGTCATGGGTCGCAACGCCGGATGGATCGCACTCTACGGAGGTATCGCAGGAGGCGCCGATATCATACTTTTGCCGGAGATCCCATTCGAGTGGGAAAAGGTGGCGGATGCGGTTCGGCAACGAGATGCGGGAGGGTATAAGAGCACGATGATTGTTGTTGCGGAAGGAGCCAGGTCGAGGGGCGGAGATCAATTCTATAGAAAAAACATGGAAGGTGAGCGTCGGCTTGGCGGTATGGGAGAGATCGTGGCAGCGGAGGTGGCCGGGCGAACCGGGAAAGATACCCGGTGTTGCGTTTTGGGGCATCTTCAGCGCGGTGGAGCTCCGACGACCATCGACAGGCTGCTGGGAACGCAATTCGGCGTCAAGGCGGTCGAGCTGATCGCCCACCGAAAATTCGGCACAATGGTGAGCTACCACGACTCTGAAATCATCGATGTACCAATTGCTGATGCTGTTAACCGCCTCAGACTAGTCGAACCGAATAATCAACTAGTGGCCACCGCGCGAGAAATCGGTATCAGTTTCGGGGATTAGGCATGTACGCATTTCCCGGCGTCCTTCCCAGCTCCCCACGAAACACGCAAGGGGAAGAGGAGAAGGATTGCCCGCGAAAGCGCACGAAAACGCGCCTTTCTCTTCTTCCTTTCGCGTGTTTTGCGGGCGATCCTTAAACTCAAAACCCAAAACCCAAAACTCAAAACTCAAAACTCAAAACTCTTCCCTCCCCTTCCCCTCCCCCGATGGACCCTTTGCTTGAGCTGCTTCACCAAAATGCCAATGTCCCGCGAGCGGATCTGGCAAAAATGCTAAATCTATCAATAGAAGAGATCGACCGCCGGATCGATGGGTACGAGAAGGAGCGGGTTATTCTGGGCTATCAGGCTGTGCTCGATTCGGAAAAAATCGATGCTGATGCGGTAACGGCATTTATCGAAGTCAGCATCACGCCAGAAAGAGGAGGCGGCTTCGATCGACTCGCTGAGCGAATAGCCCGCTTCGATGAAGTCAAAAGTTGCTGGCTGATGAG
>DASZGG010000123.1:0-5009 GCA_035939025.1 Chthoniobacterales bacterium
ATGGACTGGCAGTTCATCTCCGGTTGCCTCCCACCCCGCCTTTCGACGACGCAGTTTCCTTCGACTACGGACAGCCAGTGTTCTGTCCGATGGGGACTTCCACCCCACGGTTGGTGCGCACTCTCAGGCGCACGTAGGGACGCGCCCCGCGCGATCCGGCGTGGCACGTCCAATGAAGCTCGTTTTCGGCTTCTCACATGGCCGCTCGCGCGTGCAGAGCGGATATGGCGTTTGTTCGCGTTTATGGACGTGCCACGCCGGATCGCGCGGGAGCGCGTCCCTACCATGGGGGCCAGACCTTATTCCTTATGTTGACGCGCATAGGCAGCGCCGGACGCGCGGGAGCGCATCTATCACGCCGATGGGCAATCACACCTCCACCGTGCCGACATAAAACCTGGATCTGGATATTTGACTCCATTAACTGCCACATTGAAGATGTGACATCCGTTTCTCCGTTCGGGGCTTGCAGTGAACGACTCTTGATCCGACGCCATCTTTGATGACAAGATTTTCATAAACCTCCCAGGGTTCTCGTCATCCTGGAACACCAAGCTCACGCTCACTAACTTGAATGAGAATCTTAGTTGTCGAGGATGAAAAGAAAATTGCGACATTTGTCCAACGCGGTTTGAAAGAGTGCGGCTTCGTGGTCGACGTAGTTCATCGCGGAGACGAGGCTCTAGATATTATTCTGGATCACCCTTTCGATGCCGTCGTTTTGGATATTATGCTGCCTGGCCGGGACGGTCTCAGTATTCTTCGCGTTCTGCGAGAGCGAGGCAATTGCGTTCCGGTTTTAGTCCTGACTGCTCGCGGTGAGATCTCTGAGAGGGTTGAGGGGCTCAATCTCGGTGCTGACGATTATCTCGCTAAGCCATTCTCGATCGACGAGTTGGTGGCTCGCGTTCGCGCTTTGATCCGTCGCAACTCGGGCGAAACTCTCCATCGGTATCGGGTGAACGATCTCACGCTCGACTTGGCAACGCGAGCGGTGCGAAGAGGGAGCCGCCGCATCGATCTTACCGCGAGAGAATTTTCCGTGCTCGAATGTTTAATGCGAAGTCCTGGCCGCGTTTTTACCCGGACCCAACTCTGCCAGCACGTATGGGAATATCATTTTGATCCGGAGAGTAATTTAGTTGACGTTTATATCCAGCGGCTTCGACGCAAAGTGGACGATGGCGAGCCGGTCAAACTCATTCAAACCGTCCGCGGCGCCGGCTACCGAATCGGAGATACAACGTGAAACGGTGGCCCATCCGCAGCAGACTCGCCGTTTGGACCGCTTTCTTCCTTACGGTCGAGCTCATCATTTTCGGCCTCGCTTCCGGCTGGGTCATTTATGATGAGCAACTGGAAGCATTCCGCGAAATCAAGGGCCAACCGGATTCTCCGATCGTGATCAGGAAAGAAGCCGCCGAGCTGATCTTTGATCTGGCAAGCGCTTATCTGACCGCTCTTCCAGCGGCAGCCCTCTTTGCGGCCTTCGGCGTCTGGTGGATCACACGGAAGTCGCTAAAGCCGCTCCGGGACGTCGCTGATGCGGCCGAACAAATCCACGCCAAAGCACTTGACCAGAGATTGCCTCAGCCGCCAGCCCAGGATGAAATCGGCCGACTTGTCCAAGTGTTAAATGATACCTTTGACCGGCTCGAGCGCAGCTTCGCGCAAGCCACACGTTTTTCCAGTGATGCCTCCCATGAACTAAAGACTCCGCTGACAATCATGCGCGGTGAAATCGAATCGGCCTTGAGGACCCAAGTCGATAATCCTGAGATCGAAACCCTTTTAGCCGGTCTGCTAGACCAAACTCAGCGCCTCTCAGCCATCACCGACAAATTGCTATTGCTCTCGCGCGCGGACGCTGGAGCACTCATTTTAAAGAAAGAGGCCGTAGAGTTCAGTGCGATGTGTCAAGATTTGGTCGAAGATGCGCAAGTTCTTGGGATGCGACACAACATCACAACGAATGCAGAAATTTCGCAGGGGATCATTGTGTGGGCGGATCAACCGTACCTCCGACAAGCTCTCCTGAACCTTTTGGATAACGCCATCAAGTACAACATCGAGAGCGGCGCCATTTCGGTCTCACTTACAAAATCCGGCTCGCTGGCATTTTTCCGCATTGCCAACACGGGCCAGGAAATTCCCAAGGACCGTGAAACACGCATTTTCGAACGATTTTATCGGGCGGACCCGAGTCGCACTTTCGACGTCGTGGGTTCGGGCTTGGGCCTAAGCATCTGCCGCGAGATCGCGTTGGCGCACGGAGGTCATATCTGGTTGGAGCGCAATGAACCGGGGTGGACGGCCTTTGTCTTGACTCTGCCAGGTCCGCCTGGCAGCTGAATGGCCCAATTCAATCCCCAATCGAAAATGCCGCAGGATTCTTCAGTTTTCCATGCAACTTCGGATTTTACTTTCCAAAATCCTTTAGTTTGATCGTGGCCGTCGCCGGATTAACAACGTTGTAACCCGTACCGGGTTCCAGGATCACGGTAGCCTCTTGGGTCACGCGGTCTTCGACAATTTCAAGAAGATTGCCGATGGGAACCCGAAACTCGGCACTGGACTTACCTGGTTCAATCTCAACAGAACCAGGGAACGTGCGCTTGTCATCCGATGAGAGGTCCTTCACGACATAATTTACTTGGATCTCCTTGGAAACATCACCGGTCCGCTCGACCTTGAAAGCTACATCCAGGACATTTTGACCCTGCAGGCTGAGATCGTCCGATCGGAAAATACTGACATCGGAGACTGCAGAGACGAACAACGCACCGTGGGGAGTCTGCATACCAGTGACAATAGAAGTTACGAGGCCGGTACTCAGATCCACCTTGCCGAGAATTCCATCGCTATCGCTCGCTGAGTAAGCGCCACCAGGCTGGAACGCATCGCTTGTCACTGCGTAGATAGTGTCTCCCTTGGTGTCAACGACGTAGATCGTTCCGGACGGAGAGGTCGGGAACACCGTGTCATCGACCGTGATCTGGTTGGGCGTGCCGTTACTCAAGTGCAGACGGAGACCAGCCTGATTCGGCGATCCCGGAGCGTTGATAAAGACCAGGTCGCCATCCGCCTGACTGTCGAGGACGAGATCGCCAGCTGAATCAACTTTTAGCGAGTCGGGATCAGATTGTAGGGAAACTACATTTTGTCCAGTGGCGATATCGATGAGCGACGCGTCACCCTGGAGTACTGGTGTCACGAAAACCTGATGATTGACGAGACGCGCTTTGACGATAGAAGGAGAATGATTTTGTCCCTTCGCGTCGACGTTGGGGTTCGAAGCGCTGATGAACGTTTCGCCTTGCATGAAAACTACGTCATCATACCCGCCACCATGCAGCGGCGGTAGTTGGGCGTAGGTATAGTCGGTTTTCAATCCGGTCTTTGGATCGATAAGCGTCAAAGCTGGATTGCTGTCCTCATTGCGCAATGCCCAAAGTTTGTGGTCGAACGGATTGTATTTTAACCCGTCAGACTTGCCAGTTACATCGAAACTACGCAGGGTTTTGCCGGTTGGGCTGTACTCGACGATGGTACTAAAACCTCCGGTGCCGTCGGGGTTCGTGGCGTTGGCGTAAACGACATAAATATTTCCATTTGCAGTCGTGATGGAATCCGGATTAGTCAGCCCGTTAGGCGGGGCTGCAAAAACGGACACGGTATAGGGAGGTTTCGCAACGGGGCCGGCCGAATAAGCCTCAGTGCATAAAGCGGACGTAACGATCACCAAGGCGATCGCCAATTTCTGATAGCCCTTCGTGAGTTTGTATCCAATTTTCATTTGATGAATCTTCTGCTGGTTGTGTTTTCCGAAGGTTGTCGCCAACGACAGTTTGTTTAGGCATCGCATAATCATCCGCGGTGACGATCCTCCTTACTTTCTCCCTGAGATCCCATGAGCATTGGAGCCTAGCCTAGCTGCTATCTCTCAAAATTGATTCTCGGAATTGTTACATTCTCGTAACAATTCGCGTTCTCGCCGCCTGGTCCTCCGCACAACGCTCATGCGCGGAGCTCCCAAAGGATCTTTCAATCCCAAAAGCGGGAATGACTTTCCCGCCAATAACAGAAGATCCAGACAAAGATGCGTTGAATTTCCAGGCTCCAATCCCTTAAGCACTCAGCCGCAACAGGTTATATCGAATCAGATTTCCTGGCATATTACTTGCTCTACCCGGATCCTACGAGGGGCGTTGCTTGCACCGCCCAGGAGCCCAGGGAGCTGCAGGCAACCCCCCTCCAGGCTGTCTTTTTCAGCCAAATCTACGATTAGAAATCAAATACCAAAGGGGTCGAGCTATGGCTCTCATTAATTGCAAAGAATGTTCTGCATCTATCGCCGAGAATGCCCGGTGCTGCCCGAAATGCGGGTCTACGAGCGCTCATTCGAGAACAAAGAATTGGTTTGAGATATTCACCACTCTTTCCGGACCGTTGATCCTCTCCGCCGCGGGTACGGTCCTCGCCTACATCACCTTCGTCCATCAGGCGGAGACTCAGGAAACTGAGCAGCTTCAAAGCATGGTTGAATCGGCAGTCAGCAACGACGCTGTGAAAGAGCGGACCGCTATCCGACTCGTTAGTTACCTGGCAAAACTAGATAAACTGTCACCCAGCTTTGCCCTGAGCATTTTCGGATCCGTAGCAAGAAACGGTGAGGATCCGAAGCTTCGTAGCGAGGCGTACGATGCCATTGAAAATCTGATGGAGGAGAGCTCCTTTAATCTTGCGAAATTCGATAAGTACGACCAACTGGAGATCTTCTGTCTCCAAGCCGCCTTAACCCCTGCTCAATATTGGCGCCAGGTTAGTCTGCATAAGATTGAACAATTTACTGCGGACAAAATTTTGAAATACGAGGCTGCATCGAAACTGCTTTCCCTTTCCCAGGATCTATCAAACCCACAGAGTTCCATCGACATCCTGCTCTCTGTGCCCGTTCGCTCAAACAACCCGGACCTCATTGAAAGAGCCATTCCAATTCTGTGCAAAGC
>DASZGG010000124.1:0-5008 GCA_035939025.1 Chthoniobacterales bacterium
GACTTTCTCGATTTTTCGACTAATCCTAGTTACAGCGGAGTTTTCGGCGCGTTGACGCCTGACGTGCAGGGCGCCATTACATTCGTCGGATCGCTAAAGAAAAAGCTTTCTACCAGCACGAACCCATTCGATAAGAATCCCCAGGGAGGAGGTCTGACTTCGGATGACATTTCAAAAGCAGTCGATGCAGGTAAAGCGATTCGTGCGGCCGCCCAAGCGAACCAGTTGACCAAATAGCTGGGTCATTCACGCGGAGTAACCGGGCATGCGCCACTGGCAAAGCCTTCCGGCTTTGCCAGGCGCAACCGAGAGAGTTGATTCGTTGATATACACTGTAGAAATGATCAGCTTCTCCTGTTCTTACATTTGCACCTTCTTTGGACGTGCGGCGCCGGATCGCGCGGGAGCGCGTCCCTACCAGTCGTAACCGCATCGGCTAAACCCGCTTAGCGGCTGCAGGAGTTCAGGAGACGAATACCTCCTCGTCGAATCGACTGCTAGTCGAGTCGAAATCTTCATCGCATGGAGTCCGATTAATCACCATCCACAGACCGGAAAGCCACCGTCTCATTCTGCAACTCCTGAACTCCTGCAACTCCTGACTTCTTCATTTGCTCGTATGCTTAAGAGCTTTCTAACCTGCAATGATCTCGTCGCTTCGGTCCGGCGGCCGGACGTGATTTTTGCGGGTTAGACAGGAGACATCCTCATGCCTTCGAGATCAGGCAAACTTGTCACGCTATTAGTCTTTCTTTCCCTCCTTCTTAGCCGTCTCAACGCGCCTGCGGCTGAAGATGATCAGATTGACCTGCTAAATTCGCAGTTGAAGAGCTTGCTGGCAGAAGGCCAATATCAGGAAGCGGTCCCGATCGCCGAAAAGCTTGTCGCTCTCTGTGAACAGATTCTCGGTCCCGACAGTACCGACACGGCAACCGCTCTCAATAATCTGGCGGTCGTTTATTCGACTTTGGGCTACTATACAAAAGCCGAACAGGTTCAACTGCGGGCACTAAAAATCTACGAAAAGCACTTCGGCACCGACCATCCGGCGACTGCCAGGATTATGGCGAATCTGGCTGGAACCTACCAAGCGATGGGTCGCTACGATGAAGCAGACCGGCTTTTCACCGCTGCTCTTCAAATCGAAGAGAAAACGCTAAAGGCAGACGATCCGAGTTTCGCCTCCATTCTTAACGCCTTCGGCAGCCTTTGCCAGGAAATAGGGCAGTATCAGAAAGCGAAGACTCTGCTTTCACGTGCGCTGAACATTCGACTCAAAATTTTGGGCGCCGATGATCCTCAGACTGGCTCGACGCTCAATAACCTGGGGCTGGTTGATCAAGCCTTTGGCGACTACGCCGCTTCCGAATCACACTTCCGACAAGCGCTAGAGATATTCCAGAAAACTAACCATCCCTATACCGGCAGGACTCTGAGCAACCTTGGACTCCTGTATAAGGCTCAGGGCGATTACTCGCAGGCCAAGGCTTTTCTTCTCCAGGCCGTCACATTTCTCGAGCAAAAGGTGGGAAGTGCCCAACCGGAGACGGCGAAAAGCGTCGACAACCTGGGAACAGTTTTCGCCGAATTGGCTGAATATCCCAAAGCCGAGGTTCTTTTTAAAAAGGCTTTGCAAATCCTTCTCGAAAAGCTTGGACCGGACCATCCATCTGTGGCGTCAGTTCTCAACCATTTGGCCACCCTGTACCTACAAAAAGGTGATCAGGCTCAAGCAGAGAAACTTCTCAACGGGGCCCTTAAAATTGACGAAGAACCTGCTAACCAGGGACATCCAGGTGCGGCCGTTACTCTGAACAATCTTGGGGATTTATACGAAGCAGAGGGCGAGTACTCAAGAGCCGAGCCCTTTCTCCAAAGAGCTTTAGAGATCAATCAAAAGACCTACGGGCCCGCACACCCGGCGACGGCGGAGGCTCTCGAGAAACTTGCCAGTCTCTACCGAGAAATGGGTAATTACCAGGCCGCGGAACCGCGGTTCCAACAAGCACTGGAAAGTTTTCAGAAAACTTGGGGCCAAAATCATCCTTCGACGTCGCGCGCGCTTAACGATCTCGGCTTGCTATGGATGGATACCGCGGAATTTGCCAAGGCAGAGGACTCTTTCGAACGAGCTTTGGTGATTGATCAGACGGTTTTTCCGAACGGCCATCCCAACACTGCCATAACCTTTGTCAATCTGGGAGTCTTCCAAACAAAATTGGGCTCCTACCCGCAAGCAGAATCGTATTTCAAGAAAGCACTTGAAATCGAAGCCCGATTTTTTGGTGACGAACATCCGCAGGTGGCAGCCGTACTGAATTCCATGGCCGCGCTCTACAAGGTCCAAGGGGACTATGCGACCGCCGAACCTCTGTTTCGTCGAGCATTAGAGATTCGTGAAAAGGTGTTAGGAACGGACCATCCTGACACAGCCGAAAGTTTTAACAATCTTGGCACCCTTTGCGAGCGAATGAAGAACTACCCAGAGGCAGAGAGGTTGCTGCAAACGGCGTTGCTTGTTTTTCAAAAGGCGCGGGGTCCAAGCGACCCGACCATCGTTCCGATTCTGAATAATTTAGCTCTTTTGTACAAAGACATGGGCAACCTCACAAAATCCGAAGACCTATACAGAAGGGCGCTCGAGATAAGCGCTAACGCCTTTTCTGGAGGACATCCTCTAACGTTAATCGTTCTCGATAACCTGGCCCTTTTGGAGTTCGACAGAGACAACTATTCCGAGGCGATCGCTGTTTCTGAACAGGCCAACCAATTGCTCTCAGGTCTTCTGGCTAAAGTTCTGGCGTTCGCCTCAGAGGAACAACGGCTGGCTTTCGAAAGTACGATGCATCCCTATACACTGCTCGGCGCTGTTACGGGAGCGGAAGCGCAATTGGCGGAATCGGTGCTTCATTACAAGGGCATTGTTCTTGATTCGATTATTGAAGATCGCTCGTTGGCTGACGCAGAAAAAACCGCTGATGACCGAAACCTGCTCGCAAAATTGAACAACGACAAACGCGAGCTGGGACAACTTCTTTTGCAAACTCCTGCGGGAATGCGCACCGAAGCCAACCAGCGGGTCGAAGCACTTGAGCACGAAGTTGCAGAAATTGAAGGGACGCTTGCCCAGCACGGTGCCCGTATAGGTTCTGTCCGCCGCGCCCTCACCGTAACGGTCCCTCAAGTGCAAGCGGTCATTCCACAGGACGCTGCACTCATCGAGTATTTGGAGTACTTGCAATACATAGGTAAAGGCCAGTTTGAGTTGCGCTATGGGGCCGGAGTCCTGCAGCCCGAAGGCAACCTCAGCTGGGTTCCGCTCGGGCCGGCTGACGAAATTGACAGAGCAGTCAGGCGATATCAAAATTTGGTACGTCACGCTGCTGAAGAAGAAGAGGTCTCCACAAACTTAGATACACTCTATCAAAAGCTCTGGGCACCCATCGAAAAAATTCTCGCGGCAAAGACGCGTCACGTCATCATTAGTCCGGATGGCCAGCTTAATTTTGTTTCGATCGCGACTCTGCTTGATCCAGATAAACGTTTTCTGGCCGAGAAATATCGGGTTCAATATGTTGCCAGCGGACGCGACCTGACCCGCGAGGTCAACCTGACAAAAAGCACCGATGTAGTCGTCGTTGCCAATCCCGATTTCAGATTTCGAGCCTCGAACGCGAGCGAAAAGGGGGACAATTCGGCTTCCGGTCCAGTTCTCCATCCGCTTGCCTCTAATAAAAATCGCGAAATTGCAGATCTGGTTTTTAACCCTTTGCCTGGAACGGAAAAGGAAGGCGATGCGCTAATTCAGGAATTCAAACAGTGGAACTGGCATGTCGTCTCCCTGCTCGGAGAGAATGCTACCAAGGAAGCGCTCTCCACCGTCGAATCTCCCTACATCCTGCACGTTGCAACTCACGGTTTTTTTCAGCCCGCTGAAAAGCCGGATCCTGGAAACGCGGAGGAGACGATGAGCATCAAGCCCGACGTTACGAGGTCTAAGTTTTTCGAGAATCCCATGCATCGGAGTGGCCTGGCTCTGGCGGGTGCCCAATCGACAGTGGAGGCCTGGAAACGGGGCAACACTCCCCTGGTTGAGAATGATGGGATCCTCACGGCTGAGGATGTTAGCGCCCTAAAGCTTACCGGAACGTGGCTGGCGACGCTTTCCGCGTGTGATACGGGATCAGGACAAGCGAAGTCCGGCGAGGGCGTAATGGGGCTCCGCCGCGGCTTCATTGAAGCAGGTGTCCAAAATCTTCTCATGACGCTCTGGCCAATCAATGATGAAACCACGGTGCAGATCGTAACCGATTTCTACAAGGCGGCTCACCAGAGCGGCAACGCTCCGGACGCCTTGGCTCAGGTTCAGCGTGACTGGCTTGTCAGGCTTCGCCAAGAACAGGGATTGGCTCGAGCAGTCAATCTCGCCGGCCCGTTCATCATGAGTTCGCAAGGGAAGCCGGAGTGAGAGAATGAATTGCCGAGGACGTCTTAAAAAGTGGATCTGGCTCGCCGTTTTCCTGTTGTTCGCATGGCATCCACTTTTCGCTGGAAACCCAGACGCGGAATCCTGGGCGCAAAAGGGCGCAGCTGCGTTGGCGGCGGAAGACTATGCGGCTGCGGTAAATTGCTTTCAGAAAGCCGTCGAGTTAGATCCGGACGATGTTAGCTATCTAGTTGATCTCGCAAATGCATTTGTTAAAGCTGGTCAATTTGCCGAGGGTCAGCATGCGCTTGAAATCGGAATTCCTAAGTTTTCTGATCCGGCAAAGCAAGCGCAACTCTGGGCTGCCCTCGCAGAACTTCACATCGCCTGGGCGAGGAGCCTCAAACAGAAGAATCCGGACGAGGCAATTCGCCAATATCTCGCAGCATTCGAAATCGATAAAGTGCATCGACCGCAGTCAGCCGGCGTAGAACTTAACAATATCGGGGTGATCTACAAGCAAGGAGGCGATTTTGAGCGGTCGATTCAATATTACGAGCAGGCCTTGGATTGGCGCCGCAG
>DASZGG010000125.1:0-9731 GCA_035939025.1 Chthoniobacterales bacterium
GCTGGAATACGCACCGCACTTCCGATCCGCTGGGACTTAGCGCAATCGAACGGTTCTATATCCGGTCGCAGCGTCCAGGCTTCGAACAGCGAATTACTTTCCCGGAGAGCACTCACGTTTACGACTTTTTCGCCCTTCGCATTCAAACGTAAGCGAAGCGTCCCGCTTTGCCTGGCAAGAAGTCAGGAGTTGCCGCCGGCGCCGGTAGGGATGCGCTCGCGCGTCCGGCGTCGCGCGGGAGCGCAACCCTACCGGCGGCGCGGCGCGGCTCTATTATCTCTGCGGTGCATACAACGATTCAACCCTAACCAGAAACTGCAACTTACAAATCTCTAAGGATTTGTGAGCGGTTGAGGCTAGTGTACCGTCTCGCATATAATGGTGACGTCGTTGCGTTCAAAATGGGCCGCCGGCAAGGCGCGAGGAGGGCGCATATCTGAATCGATACGTAACCGACGAGCAACGCCGCCGCCGGCCCATTTTCAACGCAACCCTCCGGGCCGCGGCCGGTTGGCTGTTTTTCCGCGTTGCTCGCTCGGCCCGTATGGATCCAGATATGGGCGCTTCGCTCGCGCCTCGAAAAACAGCCAACTGACCTGCGGCGACATCACCATTATATGCGAGACGGTACACCAGCCTCGAGCTTCCTTACGCGTGGCAGAACTTCACTCCCGAACAAGATCATTTCATCAAGTTTCGGCCATCCGGAAAGAATGAATTGGGTCACGCCAACCTGTGCGTAATCGATCAAGGCCTGAGCGACCTCCTCATAGCTGCCAACGAGAGCCACTGCGGGCGCCCCGTGAGTGCGGACTGCACCGGTCCAAAGCCACCGACTCAGCCACTCTTTTTCAGCAAGCGCGTACGTTTCGCAGATGGAAACTGAGTCGCTCCTGAGCATAAAACGCTTTTCCTTGTCCCCATCCCGCAATGAAGGATCGAGCCCCGCCAACAGTCCGTAGGCGGCATGAAGAGCTTCCTCGCGACTCCCACGGGCGATGATCGACATCCGCAAGCCCACCTCTTTCTCGGCAGCGAGAACCGGAGCAACGCTAACTTTTAAATTCTCCGGAGTATCGGCCAATCGCATCCACAAAGTGCCTTGAGATATTGCCAGATTGCGGGCATCATCGGAACCTCCCGCAATAAATAATTCAGGATATGAGCGATGCGGTGAGATGAACGGCGTGTTCAGCTTCGCTCCCTCGATGCGATAATAGTTGCCGCTGAAATCTACCGGCCCATCATTCTTCCAGAAAGCGCGACAGATCGCTAGAAACTCTTCTGTGCGGGCATAGCGCTCGCGATGGGCGAGGTAATCTCCATAATAGCGCTGCTCAAGTGGGGAGTGGCCGGCAACGATGTTGAGGCTCACCCGTCCGTTCACCAGCGCGGAAAGGGTATTTAACTGCTGCACAAAAGTCGTTGGCAACGTAAGACCGGATCGGTAAGCGACAATGAACTCTACTCGTTCCGTAGCTAGTCCAAGACCGGCAGCCAGAAGTATCGGATCCGGCTTGGCAGCGCCGATGTCGGTCAGCAGGCCGCTAATCCCACTTTTCTCGGCTTGGCGACAGAACTCAATTTGGTGTTCGAGATCCGGCAAACCGGTTGCGCGTTGACTCGCTCCGGTTGCGCGGGTTGCGACACCACGGATCTCTCCGCCTTGCAGCAGTCGCCAATGGAACCTAAGGCCCCGATTGAGTTCTGCGTCTTCGTTCAAATACGCCCCCTCAGCGAGATATCAAGGTCGGCCCCATATTGAGCAAGGACGCGAGGGCGGACCTCTTCATTGAACGCAGTCATTTCCGGCACATCCGGCCACCCCAGGAAGAGGAATTGCGTGACTCCGGCCCTGGTAAATTCAAGGATACCGTCCGAAACTTCGTCGTAAGATCCGACCAACGCGATCGCTGGAGCACCGAGGTAAGGGACGGCACCAGTCCACAGCCAATCGGTCAACCAATCGGATGAATTCTCCTCAGCCAACGCCAGCGTGCTGGTAAATGCCACGGAATCGGAAACTCGAGAAAAGTCCTGGTGAGTTTTCCTCGCGCGGTCGCCGACTTCGGCCAGTAACGATTGAGCCGCTGATAACGCTTCCTTCCGGCTCGGACGCGCTATCATAGACGCTAGAATTCCAACCTCTGTCCCGCTCTCCAATAGAGCCTTTATCCGCGTCGCCATCTCTTCGGGTCGCCTTGGAAGCGTCCAGAGGCAATGCGCGTGCCGCGCGGCCAATCCAAAGGCCTGCGGCGATGAACCGCCAAGGAAAATCTCCGGACCGCTACGGTCGGGCGCAACAAATGGAGTATTCAGTCTCCCATTTTCGATGTGGTAGTAATTCCCTTTGAAATTAACGGGACCATCCCCTTCCCAGAAAGCCCGGCAAACCGTTAAAAACTCGTCAGTTCGGGCATAGCGGTCATCGTGAGATAAAAAATCGCCGTAGCCCTTTTGTTCGTTGGGCGTGTGGCCGCCGACCACGTTCAGGCAAATCCGGCCGTTCGTAAGAGCAGACAGCGTGTTAACCTGCTGGACTAATACAGTCGGAGAGCAAACACCCGAGCGAACCGCAACCATGAACTTAATTTTCGTCGTCAGCATTCCTAAGGCGCTCGCCAGCACGATCGGGTCTGCACGGTGAAAACCGAACGCAGTCAAGACGGAGTCGATGCCGCACGCTTCCGCGCGCCGGCAAAAATCGACGTGAGCGTTCAGATCGGGTATTCCGCTCTGAGCGGCTCTTGACTTCGCCCCCCTCCACTTTTCTCCTACGGAGGACATGCTCCAGTGGAAACGAAGCGGTCTTTTCTGTATCAGGCTCACGGTGGACGACTCAGCCCTAATGGCGCGGGTAAAATGGCATTTTTGGATGGTTCTTCGCCCCGAAGGGGCTGCAGGATTCAGCCCGGGGTTTCAACCCCGGGTAGCATCCAATGAAACGGTTCGCCCTGAAAGGGCGCAAGACGTATAGGTCCGATTCGACTTCGGCTGACTGCGGAAACGGCATTCGCCTTTCGGTGGAGAAAACGAGATTCAACAAGTAGGTTCCCGGGGTTGAAACCCCGGGCTGAACCCTTCGGCCCCTTCGGGGCAACAAACCATTCCTAGGCCTCCTTGTCTTTACGCAATCCATCGCTCAGCTTTGCTTCGATCTATTTACATCCAATTTCCTCCCGAGCCGCTTTCTAAGCAGCTCTACAGCGCTAAAATCTCACAAGCGTTCTCGCTCGTGAGATTTGCGGGCTATCCCGACTTGAAAAAAAACTCCCGATTGAAATAGTCCGGCCGGCCGCTCTCATCCCTGAAACGCGTGTACTGCGAAACTACTATTAATCCTTTCGTGTAATATGCTGCGAGCGACATTTCGAGGAATCCAAAATCATAACGGGCTGTGAATCCATCCGCCTGCCTCGAATCGACATTCGGAGCGAATGGAACTACCTCAGCCACTCCCAGTTCTCCAGCTCCGTTCGAGACATAGGGGGTGATCGTGTAGCCCTCACTCGCCTGAGCCAAAACAAACCGGGTGATGCTGCGGGTATCTCTGAAAGTGTTAATCCAGGTGCCCAGAAAGTGCGAAAGATCTACCCTCGCACCCGTATTCGAGGATTTCGGGCTCCCCTCAGCGACCTGATCATCTCCCTTTATCGATTGCATTTTCGACCCGCTCACTGGTGAAAGAACTCCTTGCAGATGTAGTTGGTTCGAAGGTCGTCGTCTTTGAATTTGTGATACGTGTGAATGACAAGAACACCGCGATTATGAATGGCGGTCACAAGTGCTTGTTGGTCTTCGAATTCGTATGTGAGCTCGAAACCCGCAACAATCACGCCGGTAACTTCGTAAGCATAGGCAGCAGCCGGTCTTACTCCCCAATCGAAGAGATCCGGAGAATTTGCGCCGAGCACCCGAATTTCGAGCGCATCTTTGACTTGGCCAACATAGATTTCGGCGATCCCACCAGTGGCAGGATTGGTATTCTTCCATTTTCCGATCAGCGAAGAGAGCTCAAGTTTGTCGACGCGCCGATATCCCGGTCTTACCCGGCTGTTGTCGTTTAGGCAGACTGTATTTTGAGTATTAGTCATTCTATGGACCGTCCCTTTTTTGATAGTTAGTTAGTTGGAATGATCGCTTTCAATAGGTGCACTATTCACTCTGGGCATAAAAAACGATCCATCGTGATCTTTGCCCAGCACCTGGTTGCCGATTGTGGCCAGGATGTGGTCGATATTGTCGTGTCGCACGTAAATCGAGAGGTCGCGATAGATCCGCTCAACCGGACTCGGCTTGACCAGTGATCTGGCGCCGCATGCTCGCACGCAATGATCCAAAATCTCAGTCGCAAGATTCTCCACGACGTAGCGTGCGCGAATACCCGCCCTCTTGGCTTCCTCGATCCGATCGGTGTCCCACAGCTCAGCGACATGCTTCAACCAGAGGTTAGCCGTCTCTACGTTGAGGGACATCCGGGCAATTCTGTGCGCGACATACGGATCATCCTCCCGTTGCTGCTTCGCTATAGATTCAAGCGCATATTCGTAAGCTGCCTCGGCGCCCCCCAAAAAAGTCGTGGCATAATGGGGCGAGAACCGGGTCTGCCACGCTTCGTTCAGATATTGGCCCGGCCGTCCGATCAAATTCTCGGCAGCGATAAAGACTTCGTTAAAGCGTACCAGATAGCTGACGGTGGCGCGCATTCCGATGGGATTCCACCAGGCATCGTCGAAGGTCACGCCGGAGTCACCAAGCTCGCAGGCTAACAGAAGCAATTGATCCGGCGAACTCGTCGCGTGCCGCGCTCCTCCCGGGCCGGCCGCATTGACCAGCAAAATAGCATTACGCGCATGTCCCGCGCTGGTCGCATATGCCTTCGTGCCGCTCAAAACATAACCTCCGTCCACCTTACGCAAATGGGTGCCGAATCTTGATTTCTGACCCGGCACGGAGGACTGCGGTTCGCCGCTCCAGGCTACCCAGAGATCACCTCTTTCCACAATTCCCTCAAACCAGCGTTCCTTCTGCTCTTCATTTCCGAGAGCTGAAATTAACACCTGCGAATTTACATGGCCCTCCCAGCAGCGCGCCAAGGACATATCGGCTCGCGCCAACTCTTTAGTCATCATCCAGAGGACAAATGTATCGCTTCCGGGCCCAAGTCCCAGCCCGCCGTATTCCTTCGGTACGCAGGGAGCGTGCATCCGAGCCAGAAATAAGTCTTCGAAATCTTCCGCGGGAAATACCGCCGCGCGATCGTAGCCCTCCGCGCGTGGAGCGAATTTCTCCTGTGCGAGTCTGGCAATCCGCGCAACGTATTCGCTCTTCGTCACGTCGGCATTATCTACATCGCGCGTCTTTTGCATAGCTCTGCCTTCTACCCGAATTTGGTTGGTCAAAATCAAGAGGCGCGCTCGCGTTGTTCCCGTTTGTTCGGAGCCAGAGCAGATCGCGAACAAGGCTCTCTGGCATTGTATCGCCAGTCATCAGGCCGTACTGACGCATGGTTTGCGCCAGCAAAACCTTGCGTCCTTCGATGACGGTGTGTCCCAGAGCGTGCGCGGCCGCCACCAGTGGCGTAGTCCCTGAATGGGTATAGACCAGGTCGACGACTAGTGATCCGGGATTCAAATTTGCGAGTTCGATCGGAAGTTCTTCTCCATGGCGACCGACAGGAGTCGCATTTACGATCGCCGAGTAGCCGCGCGGCGAAAACTCCTTCAACGGGACAAACGGTAAGCCAAGCAATCGGTTCGCCCATCTGCCACGATCCGAACCGCGGTTTACCAGAGTCACTTGAGCTCCGGCACGGGCAAGAGCAGCCGCAGCTACACGACCGGATCCTCCGCATCCTATCACGGCCACTGTCGAAAGATTTACATTCGCTCGCGTCGTATAGCGAAAAATCCCGTAGGGCTCCGTCGTACACGCCCTCCAAGTCTCGTTTTGGCGCACTAGCAGATTGCTTGCGCAGCACTTCCGGCAAAGCAGCGCAGCGCGGCCGCTAAACCCCAACGCCGTTTGCTTGTTTGGCGACGCCACCGTCAGCCCCTTCAGCGTCAACCCCATGGATTCAAAGACCTGGCTTGAGACGAGCCCTGCCCATAGGCTCTCAAATGCACTGGTCGGGAAGCTCAAGAACACCCGACCAGCACCCGCATGGAGATGAGCGGTGTTATGCAACCGGGGCGACAACGACCCGGATATTGGTTCTCCGACGATAGCAAATAGCTCGTTCACAGCGCGAAACTCAGGGAAACCGTAATCTTGAACAAGCTCGGACACGGTCGGGCTTCCCGCTCCATCTTCTGAGTCTTCCCCCAAACTTCCGAAGACAAACGGGGCTCCGAACCGAGGTGCCAAGACCCGAGTCCAGACTCCAACCGGGCCCGGGGCGTAGGCTATAACGTCGGGCCGCTTCGCGCGGTTCAAAAACTGTAATGCGATAATCGCTTCCTCAACGCGGGAGCAGGCTATTTCAAATCGATACAATAGAGCCTCGGTCCGACTGAACTTCTGGAGGAGTTGATGGAGTGTTTGTTCATCCCGCACCTCTCCGTACCAGGAAATGACACGACGTTCAGGGGAAATGCGAGCCAGCGTTTCTGGTACAAGGTCCCGGTCGCCTTCAAAATCGACCAGATCGTAAACAAGGGCGGCGCCCCGAAGACGCCGTTGGCGTGTTCTTATTGGAGAATCGTCCCGCCCTCCTGCTCGGCGGCTTCGCAAAGAGTACAACAACCGTCTATCGAAACTTGGTCTGACTGCAATCGGGTCCGGTTCAGGCATCAAGTCCGCACGAATCTCGAGCCAATCAGCTAACTTCCAATCCAGGCCGTTCGTCGCTTCGCTGGTGCAAGGGAAGGACCTGATCGTGGCCACTAGCGTCGCTCGAGACATAATCTACTTTTCTGGTTTAACCTTGTCGCTCGTCTCCGATAGAAAGGCTCTGCTTGCAGCGCCTGGGAGTCGCAAGCGACTCCCCTCCAACCTTTGGGAGTCGCACGTGTCCGCCATAGGCTTGGCGGCAGCGAAAGCGACTCCCTCCAATGGTGGTGCTCATGACCCAACGCACTAGTTGCGGACCTGCGCCAAACCCTCCGCGTAAAAGAGCAGCTCGTCGATGAAGCGATCGAGCTGGGTCGGCCATTTTCCATCTTTTGGTTGACCATTTTCGTCGAAAAAATCCTCAACCCTCGAAACCGGTAACGCGTCCGGAATCGGGACACCTCCCAGAGCCAGAATCGTCAAGCGAAGTTGCGTCAGGCAATTCAACCCGCCGAAACCGCCCGCAGAAACCGTGCAGATGCCTATCGGTTTCCGACGAAGAATTCCCGGCTTCAAATAATCCAAAGCGTTTTTCAAAACTCCAGGGACCCCCCCTTTGTATTCCGGAGAGACGATGAGCAGACCATCCGCTCGCTCCAGTTTGTCGGAAAATTCCTGCAAACCCGGCGGCGCGACCTTCATCTCGGAAAGGCGTTGCTCCATCATTGGAAAACTGTACTCTCCGAGATCGAGTAAATCCGCCTTTACACGAGGATCCGCCGCCATTCTGGAATGGATAAACAGGGCGATCGAGCGGCTTTTGCGGCCGATACGAATGCTTCCCAGCACGATTGGAATATCTAGAGAGCGCATTTGGCCTGCACGTTAGAAAATCCGACTGGCTTCCACGCAATTTATTTAGGGATACGCCCTGACGGAACCCGGGCTAAATGAAACATTCATCTGAGAGACGCGATCCGCGCCAGTAGCCGTCCACGACCGGTGGTCCGGCGCATCGACTGTCCTGCGTCTTTCCGCAACTCAAGATGAGCCGCTAAAATGCCTGCCTGTTCAAGCAAATGCGAATGTCTGAAATCTGAGGGCGTGATTCCGAAACGCATCTTAAATTCACGGCAAAACTGCGGGATTTGATGGTAGGCCAGTGCGTATGCCACATACTTAACGCTCGGTGCTCCACACAACATGATCAGCGCATTGTTCAAACGCTGCATTTTTAGCCACTCCCGAGGAGTGCATCCAAATTCGATTTTGCATTCGCGTTCCAAATGTCGAAGGCTGATCCGGCAAATGCGTGCCATTTTCAGGGGTTGGTAGTCCGATAGATTCGCTAACCTCATCATAGTCACGTGGCTTGGCGGCGACTGCGTTCTTGAGGGATCGGATAGAATGTCGCGGTCCGCAAACTGGTCCATAAAACAACCTTTGCAGATCTCCTGGGGTTTTTGCGGGTTAGTGCGCAGAATCTATGAGCGCTGCCTTTTTGTCGAGGGAATTCGGGCAATACAATATTAGGCATCACAACATTGCTGCACAAAATAACCGCTAGCATTCCGTCGATGTCAAAAGGGCCTGGAATTTCGGCCGCATTTGCGTTCTATCAAAACTTCAGCGACGCTCCGAAAGGCGAGAAGTCTCGCTTCTTAAACACCCTTCGGATCCAGGATCTGAAGGGGCCATGAAAACTAATACGCGTGGAACCCAAATGAGCCAAAATCTCAATCTGCTCCGGCAGAACTACTGCCGGCCTGCCACGCTCAGTGGCAGGAAAACCCATTACCTCTTTCCCTTAGAGAAAGAGTGCGAGCAGGGGAAAACCCTCCTTGCGAAAGCCCCAAAATCACTGCTTCACCTCCAAGAGTTGGATCCCTACGGTCTCCAACAGACCTATCGAGATGAAGCTACTGGCGCACAACTACCGGTCTTCGCCGTCTTCGACCTTGAAGGCGATCACCAATACACTTTCGAAATCACTACGGATTCGGTCCCCTCAACAGCCCAGCCTAATAGTCTTCCCTCGTATATTCCATTTCAGAAGACCCAAGCATTCGTGAGGAAGATCAACGAACGTAGAATGAAGGCCGAACGGGCAGTAGCCCCACTCGCTGTAATCCTGGGGATCTTCACCGGGTCCGTTTGTCTCTTCTCCCAAACCACCTTAAAAGCCGGCGCCGCAATACCTTACGTTCTCGCGGGAGGCTGGATCCTTGGCGCGTTCCTCACCTACGTCCTAAGCTTGTTCGTGCTCAATAGGCTTTGCCCGTGGAGGAAACTGGTCATCGGCGCAGAATTTAATGGCATTCTTCCTAAAGAAGTTAGGGAAAAGGCCCGCGACGCCAAAGACCAATTCGACAACCTCTACCTAATAGTAGACCAGCAGCACCGTTGGAAGAGCGCGCTTCTCCCAGATCCAAGACCGCGGGCTTTGGACCCGCTTCTGATCGGCGAGGTTAAACAAGGACGCCGTCGCAAATTTTTCGTGATCCACCAATTTGATCTCACTGAAGCAGAGCAATACCTCGCTGACGAATTTGCCACAAGTGCAGCAGTGCCGTGACTGATACTGGAGCGTTGGGAGCTTCGAACCGCTTAGCATGCACAAGGACTGGAAGACGCAGAATATAGTTGTAACCGGAGCCGCATCGGGCCTCGGTCGCGCTATTTGCTCACGTTTTGCACTCCTGGACGCACGCGTCAGAGGAGTCGATGTCAACAAGGCCCAATTGCAGGAGACGAAAGCCGTTCTGGGGGAGAACTTTATCCCTGTGGTTTGCGACGTGGGAAATTGGGAAGAAGTAGTCCAGGTGTTCGATCAGTTCCGATCGATCGACGTCTTGGTGAATAGCGCCGGTATAACGGGACAAACCAATCTTAAAAGCGACGAAACGGATCCTGCAGAGGTGGAACGGGTGTTTCGGATCAATTTTTTTGGTTCTTACCAC
>DASZGG010000126.1:0-6054 GCA_035939025.1 Chthoniobacterales bacterium
TAAGCGAGTTTGATCTGGTCCAGCCCACCGCCTGCGTACCCGACTCGAGGTGGTGGCCTTGACTTGTCAAGCGAAGATCAGGAGAGTCGGCATATGGCTCAGACGACGGCACGACCGCTCACAAAGTATGACTATTGGGAACTGCCTGAGGCCGGCCCGCGGTATCAGCTAATCAACGGAGACCTCTTCATGGCGCCGGCACCCAATCGTTTCCACCAGGACATTTCCCGCACGATCCAGTTTGAGATAATGAAATATCTCGAAGCAGAGCCGGTTGGGATCCTCTACGATGCGCCTTTTGATGTGGTTCTGACTGACATTAATGTTTTCCAGCCTGACTTGGCCTTGTTTTCTGAGCAGCGGCGCCATTTTCTCACCGACAAGGGAGCGGAAGGAGCACCGGATCTTGTCGTTGAGATCCTCTCGCCGAAGACCGCACATCTCGATCTCGAACAGAAACGTCTGGTCTATGCGCGCACCGGTGTCGATGAACTGTGGGTCGTCGATCCGGAAGGAGAAGAAGTCCGGGTATACCTATTTCGCGAAGATCCGGATTTGCCAAAAGTCATTTTGAGATCCGGCGATCTACTCAAAACGTCGCGGCTTCCCGGGTTCGAGCTTTCCAATCAAAAGATCTTCGAGCGATTTTGATCACGCTTGGTCACGGATTAACGACGTCAAGGCGAGGCTTTGCCCATTAGATTTCGCGCGTGGCGAAATCTACTGCGCATGGATTCGAACCTTGAATAACGCCTTCAAATATAAAAACCTTCGCCTTTGGGAAAAGCGAATCCCGTCCACTAAATGCTCCTCCGATATGATCGGCATGCAGATGAGTCAACAAGACAGAAAGCTTTCGCATACTCAAATATAAACGCCAACATCTAGAGATCATTTCCCGTTTGTTGACCGAAGACCGCGCGGGCGGCGGCGGCCATCTCCTCGACGCAGCCAATCCTACCAGGTCGATCAGGCTGGTCCAAAGAGATCGCCGCTGCTGCGCCTTCCCGGCATCCGATCAGTCCAGCTTCATCACTGGAATCGAACTCGTGGTCGACGGCGGAATGAGCCAAGTCTAGACTAGACTCGAGGTGCGCGTCATTAGACTGAAATGCTTGTCGATATCTCAATCTCGATGAAATCGTTAGGGGTCATGATGCTGTCAGCTTGTGCGTTGCTATGGGCAGTCTCAGACGGGTCGTCCCAGCTTGCTCAATCGGTCCCACCGGTCGCCACGGTTTCTGGCGACACCTTTACCAACCCACTCCTGCAAAATGGACCCGATCCCTGGGTGATTTGGTGGAAAGGCTTTTACTACTATTCGGATTCCTCGAGTAAGAATCTGACTCTTCGTAAGACGGCTGACATTACTGACCTTCGCAACGCGGAAAAGAAGGCAGTGTGGGTGCCGGAGCCGGGACAGCCTTGGTCAAACGAATTATGGGCGCCCGAGCTGCATCGCTTGGGCAACAAATGGTACATCTACTTCGCTGCCGATGCGGGGGACAATGCTTCTCATCGCATCTACGTTGTTGAGAACGACAACGATGATCCCATCGAAGGTACTTGGACCTTCAAGGGAAAGATCAGCGACTCGAGCGACAAATGGGCTATCGACCCAACCACGTTCGAACTCAATGGTGAGCACTACCTCGTATGGTCCGGCTGGCAAGGGAACAACGACGGCGAGCAGGATCTGTTTATCGCTCATATGAGCAATCCGTGGACAATCGATTCGCCACGCACATTGATCTCGAAACCCACTTATCCGTGGGAAGAGCACGGCGACCTGCCCGGCAGGCATGTCAATGTGAACGAAGGGCCCGAGTTCATTTCGCATGGCAACAAGATGTTTATAGTGTTCTCAGCGTCCGGTTGCTGGACGGACTTCTACACTCTTGGCGTGCTTGAGGCGAATCTTGACGCCAATCCCCTCGATGCGAAGAGCTGGACCAAGATCAACCACCCATTCCTCAGTACCGATCCGAGTTCCGATGCCTTTGGCCCAGGACACAACGGCTTCTTCAAGTCTCCCGACGGTCAGGAAGACTGGATTATCTATCACGCTAATCCGGAGGCGGGAGACGGCTGCAACAATTTTCGCTCACCACGTATCCAGCGCTTCACCTGGAATCCCGACGGCACGCCGAACTTCGGTCGGCCGGTACCTCTGGGTCAGCCGCTGGAAAAACCCGCAAGGTAAACGCCGTGTCTTCTCCTCTGCGATCCACTCTTGTGCAACCGTCGTGCTGCGATCTACTCAAAACGTCGCGGCTTCCCGGGTTCGAGCTTTCCGTTCAAAAGATCTTCGAGCGATTCTGATCACCCTTGGTCACGGATTAACGACGATCAGGGCCACTTGAAGAATCCCGACCAAAGGCCCCATACCAGCTACTGACCTAGAACTTTCGTTCCATTTACCTTCATCGGCGGATGCTTTATACAGAAATCCGACGCAAACAAATCTCTGCGAGATTAGCCCGTCGGATGCGGATGAACTCGCTCGATCTTCGCCCGTGCGCCTGTGTAGTTCGATTCAATTGATGGCGTTCGGCGAGGTTTGTGTCATAGGCTACGAATTACAAGAAGACTGCCGATATGCACTTACACTATCTCGAAAAGAAATACGGGATCAGAATCAATTTGCTGGAATGGTCCGGGGACGACTACGAGACGGGAACGCTGAATGCGCTGATCAAGATAGAAAGCACCGAGGTGGGCCGAATCTTGTTGGAAAGCATTGCGTATCACATACGGCATCACCCTGGAAACCTCCTGCATGGTATCCTGGAGATTCGCCCTTATGCGGAAGGCGATTGTAACGGCTCCACGCCCCTGAGACCACTACGAAAGCGGGCAGAATGATTAGACCCGTGGTGCACTTCTGGCCAAAAGCTTATACGAAGGGAGGCGCCTGTTCCAAATACCTAGACGACCATAAAGACGAGACCGGCGGAATCCTTCCGGACGAAACCCTGTTTCACGAATTCGTGCATGCATTCCGGATGGCGTCTGGAGCTGCGACCGTTGCACCCCTGGTTCGGGGCGGGTTGTCGAACTATGAAGACGAGGAGGAGTTCATCGCTGTGTTGGTAACTAATATTTACCTCACCGATCCGTCAAACAAGTCTCATTCAAGCCTTCGTCGTGATCATGTCAGCTTCAAGACCCTGGAGTCAGACGTGGCGGAATCATTCACATTTTTTCGAAGTTCGGTTTCGACTTATCGTTTAGTCGAGAAATTCTGCCGCGAGAATCCGGCCTTTACGAAGAACCTTGCAGGGGTGAAAGCTTCGTTTAACCCAATCGCCGCCTTCTACAAAGACCCGACGCAGGCATGGATTTATGCAAATTCACAGGCATCCGAAACGCGAGATGCCCTGGGCCCCGATAGTTGGGACGTCTATAACGAGCTGCGAAAATACAGCAGTACGAGCCTTCAGCCCGTCGATCCAGAAAAAGCCTTCAAGAAATGGCTTGAGAAAAAAGCGCCGAAATGAAGCAAATCGACCGGGCCGCAGGAAGGATCGTCAGTGAGTTGAACGAGTTTGGGCGCGAAGTCGCGGCTGCGTTCAGGATGGCGACGGTTCTTTTGCCATATTCAAAAGCATGAAAAGATGCCCATTCGACGCGCTTACTGAGGTGGCCCTGGCATGGGCAAGCGTTAGCGCGTCGAATGCTGCTGTCTTTTGCGGCTATTCATTCCGCAACACTGGGCGACAAAATCTTCGATTATCCGATCGGAGCGGCCGCGCTGATGCACGACATAACACCCCATTTTTGGTGTCGGCTTGCTCAAGCCGACGTATTTTGTGCCCGGAATACAGATGTATTTCAAATGCTCCGCCAACGTTGCGATCCCTATACCGCACGCCGCCAGGGCCACGGCGCGCGATCGTACGGTGACCTCTTGTACAATCTGCGGACTGAACCCGGCGCTATGGCATGAGGAAATAATTTCATCGTAAAGGATCGGGTTGGCGTTGCGCGGGAATAGGATCCAATTTTCATCGTGCAACTCGCTGAGGCGCACCTCTGCAACTCCGTAGAGCGGGTGACCTTCAGGGACTACGATACCGACATTCTGTTCCATGACCTTAACGCTGACCAAGTCTTTATAGGGCGCCGGCGCAGCTGTGAGGGCGCAGTCGATGATCTCCTCCTTCAGCTCCTGGAAAGATCCGTGCGAAGTGTTCTGGTTTAATGAAACGCTGAGGTTCGGATATTTCTTTCGTAACGCGCGCAGTGCCGGTACTAAAATCTCGGCGGTCGTCATGGCGTCATCACCGATTCGCAATACCGGACTTTCTATCACGGCGTTATCGATGGTAGCGCCGATTTCATCGAGCGCAGGAAACACGGCCGCCAGCTTCTTCTGCATCCAGCGACCTGCATCGGTGAGAGTCACTCGTTGATAGCTGCGTTCGAAGAGCCGGCTGCCCAGCGCATTCTCTAGGCTCTGAATCTGTCTGCTAATGGCCGACTGAGCGATATGAAGTTGATCAGCAGCTCTCCGATAATTGCGTTGTCGCGCCACCTCATAGAAGGAGACCAGTTGCCGAAGATCAAAATCGTAATATCGAAATGGCATCAGTACATGATGAAATAACATCTGACGAGCATCAAGCTCGAACGGATGATTGACCCATGCAACATTTAGAACCGAGACCAACAACGCTCGAGCGGCAGAGTCACACGCTCGCCGGCAAACGAATTATTCTCATTGGCGGCACCTCCGGATTCGGATTCGCCACGGCCGAAAAGGCGGCCTCGGAAGGCGCTCAGATCGTGATCGCTTCCAGCCGCCAAGAACGAGTCGATAGCGCTCTCAAGCGCCTGCCCGACAGCACCGAGGGGTATAGGGTCGATCTTACCAGCGTTGAACAGGTTAACACCTTCTTCGACCAAGTTGGGTCGTTCGACCACTTGGTGTTCACTGCTGGCGAAACGTTACAAATCGGCGAGTTAGCCGTAACGACTTTGGAGCAAGCCAAACAATTCTTTAACATCCGTTTTTGGGGCGCATTCATGGCGGCGAAATATGGCAGTCGCGGGATCCGAGCCGGAGGATCCATCGTCCTCACAAACGGACTCGCCGGACTGCGTCCTCAGAAAGGTTGGTCTGTTATGGCCAGTATTTGCGGCGCGCTCGAGGCGTTAACCCGGGCGCTAGCCATCGAATTGGCGCCGATCCGCGTCAACCTGGTTTGCGCCGGCTTTGTTAAGACCGAGTTGTGGAGCAATGTGCCTGAATCGGACCGGGAAGAAATGTTCGCTAACGCAGCCCGGCAATTGCCCGTTGGCAGAGTTGGTGAAGCCGAGGATTTGGCCGAGACCTACCTGTACCTAATGCGCCAAGGCTTCAGTACTGGCGCCATGATCCTGGTCGAAGGCGGCGGCTTGATCGCCTGATTGCGTCCTGAACGTCGAGCGCAGCAATCAAATCTCTTATGTTTGTGAACTTCTTTCCAAAGACAATCAACTAGGGACAGGTCAAATGTCTTAAAGATGTCCGTTCGAGCGAGGAGGAAACATCAGGTCGTAATTCCGCGATCTGTGGCAATCCGGCCTTGAGTTGGGGCCTGGGATGGAGCTTCAGGTAGTCGAGCACAATGTTCGCGTAGAGCTTCTGCCGCCGCCCAAACCAGCTGAACCTCGCAGTTTTTAAAGGGGTTGGAACCGGTCATTGAAAGGGAATCGGATCGACTTACCTACGCAAAGGCTGCGTCGGGTAAGCGAGTTTGATCTGCTGGCTCAGTTACTAACTGTGCTCGGCGTGCTTGATATTTTGCCCTTCGAGACGCCAGCGGAAATTACCTACGGCGATTTGGGCGCCCAGCTGGAAGCCGCCGGCAAGACGATCGGCGGGAACGATATGCTAATCGCCGCTCATGCGGTCTCACTTGGCCATACGATTGTGACAGACAACGAGCGCGAATTTTCACGGGTCGATGGTCTTCCTTTTGAAAATTGGCTCCGGCTCTAGATTCGGCAGGTTTCGCTCCTCAAAATCCTTAGCCAGCGGGCTCTGCTGGTGATCCTTGGAAAGCTGAA
>DASZGG010000127.1:0-5059 GCA_035939025.1 Chthoniobacterales bacterium
CGCGCCGATTAAGGTTCCGCTTAAAATGTCGAGCCCGAGGTGCATACACAGGGTTCGCGTGGTATGGCTAGCCACCCCGCACACGACACAGGCCCACGCGATGCGCCCTGGAACGTTAAAGAGGAATAGATACCCAAGAGCCGCCAGCGCCGAGAAAAGCGCGTCCTCGGGGACCGAGAGGAGCTGCAGGGGCGCGTCCACTGGAATCTTCGCCCCCGTCAGGACAGTAGCGACGAATAGCCCGAAGGCGATCGCCAGGGTAATAAGAACGCCGAGCCCCAGACGGGCAAGGCCTTGGGTCATATGGTTCTTGAACATGTCCTGGACACCGTTGACCAACGGCACGCCCGGCACGATGATCATCCCGGGCGCCACCAGGCACAACGCGGGCGTCCCGCTGACTCCGAGCAGCACGGCGGCCCCGCCGATGACGCCGCTCACGAGTGCCGCGGCAAAAGGAATGAAAAATAAGTTGAACCCCCGCCGGCCCAATTCCTGGCGAAGCCACATCCCCGTCGAGCCGGCCAGCCACGCGATCCCGAATGTCGGCCAGTCCCCGCCGAATAGTCTGGCCAAACTGGCCGCGGTAAGACCCAGCGCAACAACGACGATCCACCTCCCGTACACCGGCGGACGGCCTTCGACATCTTCCAGTTCCGCCCGGACCTCCGCCATTCCTCGCCGGCCGTTTTCTACCTCCCCGACCAGGCTGCTGACGCCAGCTATCGCGGCCATGTTGACGTTCATGGCCGGGACCCGGTAGCCGACTTTAGTGCGGAACTGCCCGCCCGCAACGAGGGTCAAGAGCAGCACTTCGTAGCTCACCATGAGGTGAGCCTCATAGCCGAATGCCGCGGCGAAGCGGACCACAGACTCGTGCACCTCCGCAGTGTCCGCGCCGTTCTCGAACAGCAGACGGCCGACCTGAAGCGTCAAATGTGCTACATCTTCTATCGAGGCAGGATCAGTTCTGCCGAGATCTGTCACGTCTTCCCACCCGAAACAATATGTTTTTTGTGCGGCTACGCACGCGCCTTGAGCCGAAACCCCGGTCTAACCCGCAAAAATCACACGCTTTATGAATCGACGAGCTCATTAAGGGTTAGAAAGCGTATTTCCGCCTGCGACGCAGTCTGCGGGAGAGAGCCGGAAAATGCAACGACGTATCGCGTAAGCGAAGGCTCCAGCCTTTGCTCTGCCTGGCGCGTGGTTCGCTGGCAACGGATGGAGCCTTCGCTTACGGTTCCACCCAGCAATGAAACATCTCCCACAGATATTGTGACAATTTTGTCACAAATGGCAGATAGCCGCAAGAACCCACGGGTATTAGGGATGCACTAGTGTACCGTCTCGCATATAACGGTCACCATTATATGCGAGACGGTACACTAGCAACGACCTATGCAAAAAGATGCCTCCTTGCTTTTGTCTGATCCTTCACTTTACATCAACCGGGAATTAAGTTGGTTGGAGTTTAATCAACGGGTGTTAGAGGAGGCGCAGGATCAGAGTAACCCGCTGCTTGAGCGCTTGAAGTTTCTTTGCATCGTCGCCTCAAATCTCGATGAATTCTTTGAGGTTCGCGTTGCCGGTCTGAAGCAGCAACGCGAAAGTAGTGTCAGTGAGCCCGGACCTGATGGGATGAGCCCTGGTGAACAGCTCGCCGCTATTTCTGCGAGGGTGCGCAAAATGGTGGTTGATAAGTACCTTATCTGGAGCAAGGAGCTGGTCCCCGCCTTGGAGCAGAACAACGTTTTTTTCCTCAGCTACAACGAGCTCACGAAGGAAGAAAAGCAGTATTACGCGAAGTACTTTGAGAAATCGATCTATCCGGTGCTCACGCCGCTCGCGGTGGACCCGTTCCATCCCTTCCCGCACCTGTTGAATAAAAGTCTGAACGTTGTCGTCGAGCTTGAGGGTACCGATCTCAGTACAAATCTAGGCGTGGTTCAGGTGCCGCGTATCTTGCCTCGTCTACTTCCGTACAAGGCCGGGGAGAAGGGAATGTACCGTTACATTTTTATCGGAAACCTTATCCAAGCGCACGTCGGTTCTCTTTTTCACGGCGTCAAAGTGAGGGGAGCGTACCAGTTCCGTGTTACGCGCAACAGCGATCTGTACCTCGACCAAGAAGAAACAGACAACTTGTTGAAGACGATTGAACATGAGTTGCGCAATCGAAGTCGCGGGAATGCGGTCAGGTTAGAGGTCCAACAGGATTGCCCCCGCCATATTGCCGACCAGTTGTTGCAAACGTTCAAACTGACCGGCGACGATTTCTATCAGGTCGATGGGCCCATCAACTTCCTGCGCCTAATGCCGGTGATTTCTGAAGTTAATCGGCCGGATCTGAAGTTCCGCCCTTTTGTGCCGGCTGTCGTGAGCGCGTCGGCTCATCATGAAGATATTTTCTCACAAATCCGGCATAGGCCGATCCTGTTGCATCATCCTTATGAGAGCTTTCAGACGGTGCTCGATTTCATCGAGCAAGCCGCAGAAGACCCGAATGTTTTGGCGATCAAACACACGCTCTATCGAACCAGCGGCGACTCCCAAATTGTGGCCTCGCTGGCCGAGGCGGCTCAGACCGGTAAACAGGTTACAGTGGTGATCGAGCTTAAGGCGCGTTTCGACGAAGCCGCGAACATCAACTGGGCCAGAACGCTCCAAGAAGCCGGTGCTCACGTGGTTTACGGGATTGTCGGTTTGAAGACGCACGCCAAGCTGGCGTTAGTCGTTCGCCGGGAAGAGGACGGTATCCGTCGCTACCTGCATCTCGGGACGGGGAACTATAACCAATCAACCGCGAAGCTCTATGAGGACTTCGGGTTGTTAACGTGCGATCCTGATATTACAGACGACAGCGCAGAACTGTTCAACTGGCTAACAGGCGTTTCGGTCTTTCCTCAACTGAAAAAAATCAAGGCAGCGCCCAAAGCGCTTCACACGTTTGTGCTTGAGATGATCGAACGTGAAATCGACCACGCGAAGAGTGGTAAACGGGCTGCCATTTTTGGCAAGGTTAACGCGTTGGTTGACGAAGAAGTGATCGAAGCCCTTTACCTGGCTTCCCAAGCCGGAGTGAAGATCAACCTCTTGGTCAGGGGTGTCTGTTGCCTGCGCTCTAAAGTGCCTGGGGTGAGCGATAACGTGACTGTCCGGAGCATCGTGGGAAGATTCTTAGAGCACAGCCGGATTTACCGTTTCGAAAACGCTGGCAATCCGGAGGTTTATCTCGCTAGCGCGGACTGGATGGCCAGGAACTTTTTCCGTCGCGTGGAGACCTGTTTTCCGGTCGAAGACGCGGCACTTCGTGCGCAGATCGATCAAATCCTGGATATCTATTGGAAGGATAACGTGAAAGCTCGGGAGCAAGGGCCGGAGCCTACCTACCTTCGTAGGGCCTTGGAAGGGGAGCGCGTTGATGCTCAAGCGTTATTCCGAGAGCAGGCGCGAAAGTGGAAACAACCGGAGGTTGTTGTCAAATCGCTGGTGGTCAAGACAAACGCCAAGAGCAAAGAGGCGATTCGGCGGGAACAAAAGGTCGGCCAGCCAGCCTGAGATAGATGAATTCAAGAATTCGAGAATTCAAGAAGGCTTCGATGCGGACCTCGGCGCGAGACTGTCGGTTGTTCTTGAATTCTTGAATTCTTGGATTCTTGGATTTTCGGATTCTTGGCTAAAAGGCGAATGAAGATTTCTCGATGAGCTTTGTAATTTGGAGTAAATGCTGCGATGGAGTTCCAAATCAAGTGTCATCTGGGCTACGAAGTCTCCGCACCGGCCTCTTTTTTGTTCAACGTCGCGGTGACAAAAAATTCTTTTCAACGAATCATTACAGAGCGTTTCGAGTATGCAGGAGCAGAGTCGTGTGAAGAGAATGTGATCGCTGGGCAGCGCTACCATCGGCTTACTTCGAAAAGCCGTCCGGTCGAGTTGATATACGAAGCGACAGTGGACACCACACATGAATTGCTCGGAAATCCTTCCGGACTTCAAGTGCCGCTCTTCGAAAATATCCCTGCCGAAGCGCTCGTTTTCCTTTATCCGAGCCGCTTTTGTCAGTCAGATTTACTCGCGCGACTTGCGAGACGCGAATTCAACCAAAACGAGCCCGGATTCTATCGCGTTACGCGGATTTGTAATTGGATCTTCGACCGAATTGAATACCTGTCCGGGACAACGACTCCAACGACGTCAGCTTTCGACACGGTCACACAACTAGCGGGCGTCTGCCGAGATTTTGCGCATCTCGCAATTGCCTTTTGCAGATCATTGGGAATCCCCGCAAGATTCGTGAGCGCGTATGCCTACGGCCTGAATCCACCGGATTTTCACGCCTATATGGAAGCTTTTCTCGGAGGACGTTGGATCTTATTCGATCCGACTCGCCTCTCTCCACAGTCGAGCTTCGTACGCATTGGACAGGGCAGAGATGCTGCGGACACGTCATTCGCGACCATTTTCGGCGGCGCTTCGATGAATAAAATGGAGCTTTCGATGAACCCTAGAAGCGGGCAGTCCAGTTCTCCTCAGTATACAACCGATCCAATTTCAAATTATCCCAGCAATCCCTGACCCGCAAAAATCACGCCTGTTTGTATTGCAAGAGCGGCAGATTTTGCCTGGTTAACCGGCTAAATCTTCTTACGGAGTAGGCTGAACGACGAAAACAGGGGGATCTAGGGAAAGCACTAAAAATATTTAATTTTATAAATCATTCGCTTTAAACGTGTTATGTAATTCACATAGCATTAATAGCACTGTTGGCATTCGACTTGCTGTACCCTGTTGCAGTGAACATAGCCAATAACGTTGCAACAAGATCGAGTGAATCTCCGAAACCTGAGGCTGCATTAAGGCTTGGTTCTCTCGCAAACGACGAGGGCGTGTTTCAGCGTCTGCTCGAAAACCATCTCCCGCGCGTTCGCTCAATTGTCGAGCGAATAAGGCGGCGGTTGCCAAGCACGATCGAGGCGGATGATTTGTACAGCATTGGAGTGACCGGACTGGTCGCCGCCGCGCGGAACTATCGGCCGGCCCAAGAACGAAGTTTTGG
>DASZGG010000128.1:0-4883 GCA_035939025.1 Chthoniobacterales bacterium
AAATCTACGGTTGCGAATCCAACTCGGATTTCAGTGCAAACGGGCCTGACAGCGGGAGAGATTGTGACGAGCCGCCAACCAGGATCGTGTAAGTGCCGGGTGCTGCGTCCCAGAGATGTTTGTCCGTATTAAAGAATGCGAAAGAGCGCTGATCCAGCTCAAGACTTATTCTCCTCGACTGGCCTGGCCCCAAGAACACTTTCTGAAATCCTTTCAGCTCTTTGATGGGTCGATCTACTGGCGGATTTACAGGGGCGACATAGAGCTCGGCAATCTCTGCTCCGGCACGCCTGCCGGTATTCGTGACCGTAAAGCTTACTTTTGCGAGGTCGTGGTCGTCGTTATTGTTCTCAACGTTGCTCACCGGAAAACTAACTTTTGCGAGAGGTTGAGCCTGGCTTTCGTGGTCTTTCCCCTTGAGAGGAGTGATGTCGAGATCCGAGTAAGCGAACGAAGTATAAGAGAGTCCAAATCCAAATGGGAATTGCGGCTCAATCTGGTTCTTCTCATATCCGCGATATCCCACATATATTCCTTCGGTGTAGGTAATCGTCGTAGCGTTGCTGATGAGCGGATAGTTGCCGGTGGTCGGATTATCCTGCAATTGTTTCTCCATCGTAACTGGCAGCTTGCCGGAGGGATTAACGTCGCCGAAGAGAATCTCACCCAGTGCCAGCCCGCCGTTCTCCCCAGGATACCACGCGTGAATAAGGCCGGGGACCGCATTGATCCAATTTTGCATGTTGAAATTGCTCGGGCCATGCAAGACGACGATCGTTTGCGGATTCTGGCTAATTACGTTTTGAATTAATTCATCCTGATATTCAGGTAATGTGAGTGCCTGTTCGAGGACAGCTAAGCCATGGTCTTCGAATTTGAACGATAGATCGAGGCCTTCGCCGTCGTATTCATTGTCGATACCCTGGCACATCACTACGGCATCATAGGTTGAGATGATCGGCGGGACCACCAATGGCGTCCAACTAAGCTGAACACCTTGCAGTGATCCACTATCGCCAGGGAACCCGCTGGTCCGACGATATTCCAACTGCACTTTATAGGTTTGACCGGCTTGCAATTTAATCTTCGCGAAAGTCGGAATGGTCGTTCCATAGACCGGAGGCGGCATCGGAGAGAGAAACGTGTCGATCAACGGCTGATCGTTGACATAAAGTCGAATTCCTCCATCGGCGCGGACCTTGAACAGGTGATCTCCCGTATATTGCGGGCGAACCCGGCCCGTCCAGCGAGCTGAAAAGGCCGCCTGGTTTTTTGATACCGGAACTGCGCCGGCCAGGGTCCAATCAAAATTCACCTCGTGATCGACTCGGGTCACATCTGGAGAACCCGAAAGATCGTTGCTGTTGAAGTATTGACCCTGAAGTCCGGCTTCAATAAAACCGGCGGAATCGAGAAACTCCCAGGCAGCAGTCGCGGGATTGGGCGTGCCTGCGTCAATAAAGTCGACTCTGACATTCTGACCAGCCTGGTATTGAATCCCGCTCAGTTCACTGACATAATTGAGGACTTTCACAAAGGAACTGCCAAATCCGGTCGGTGGCACCCCTTGAGCCATCCGGCCCAGAACAGCAATCGAGCGAACCTTGTTTCGGTTCAGCGGCAAAATGTTCGCATCGTTCTTAAGAAGGACGATTCCTTCCTGCGCTTCGTGCAGAGCCTCGAGTTCGCTATTCAGATCATCCAAGGGGATCGAACTATCCAGTTGCGGACGATCCAGGAACCCGAACGACACAATCTTCCGCAAGAGCCGACGCACCTTATCGTCGATGTTTGAAAGCGGAATCAGCGGAGCCTGACCGCCCGTGATGTGCGGAAGTAAGTTTGCACTGTTCATAAACATGCCGTTGGGCATATCCAGATCCATTCCTGCCTCCGCCGCTAGCACGCCGTCGTTGGCTGGCGCTGACGACGGTTGCGGATCGCCAATCGATTGGTAATCGGACATTAGGATTCCATCGAAATCCCATTCCTGCTTAAGAATCTGCGTGTCTAGAATAGGGTTCTTAGAGCAAAACGCGCCGTTTACTGAGTTAAACGCCGCCATGACGGTAGCAGCGTCTCCCTGCGTAACGGCCGCCTCAAATGGAGGAAGGTAGATTTCGCGCAAAGCACGTTCAGCGACTTCGATGTCAATATTTTCGCGCCTATATTCTTCATCATTGCATACGAAGTGCTTCACGTTTGCCCAGACACCTTGTTGCTGCATTGCGTCGACCAACGAAACCACAAGTTGGCTGCCTAAATAGGGATCTTCTCCGGTACTATATTCGAAGTCTCGTCCGCCTAAGGGAGTCCGGTAAAAATCTATCCCCGGACCTAAGTCTGCATAAAAACCGCGAGCCCTCGCATCTTGGCCGATTTGCCTTCCGCGTCCACGCGCTCGATCTGGATTCCAGGTAGCGGCGACCGCCAACCCTGCTGGGTATCTTGTCGTTGGTTCGAATGGCTGATGAGCAATACCTAAGGGTCCGTTCTCCATAAATATTTGCGGCAATCCGAGTCGCGGAATCGGTTTGATATCCCAAAAGCCGGTTCCGCCGATATAGCTAAGCTTTTCGTCAAGCGTCATTTGGTTGAGGATATTATTTACCCTCTGTTCTACGTTGTTTGAACCCTGTTCACCGCGCACGGTCAGTGCGCAGATGAGTAACCCGGCCAGAGTGGCCACATTAAGTTCAGCTAGCTTCATTTGAGTTCCTTCTCGCCGAAGTTGGGATAGCGGCGTTGCGTTCAAACTGGGCAGACGGCAAGCCGATCCACGCCGGACTGGCGGTAGGAAGGAGCATATTTGGACCGGCCTTCCAGCTTCCGAGAATTCCGATCCTCATACTTTCCTGTTTCCCCCACCGGTCCCACTGCGCAAAGATCGATTTCGACCCAATCCTTGCGAGTTCCCAATACTTATTTTGAAGTGTTGCGGTTGCTTTTGCCTATGGCGAACACGACAACCGAATGCCAAGGCACACGATCAAGAACAGTGGTGTTTTCTTCACGAACCCGCGTCGCCTAGTGGTACAAACCCCACTCTGTCCGAAATGTTTTTTGGACGTGTAACGCCGGATCACGCGGGAGCGTGTCCAGGAGCGTGTCCCTACCGCGTCCAATGTCGGATCGAGCGACGGGTCAAGCCAGAGGGAGTCAAGCCAGAGGGACAGGTCAAATATCGAACTTCCCACGTTTTTCGACGTGCAAGGCGGGATCACACGGGAGCGTGTCCTTACCGCGTCCAATGTCGGATCGCGCGATGTGACATGAGGCTAAGGCACAAGTCACATATCGACTTTCCGCAGATTTTCGCCGCAGAACGCTGGCTGTGTCTTCGAAATCAAGACCCTGATCAGCGTGATGCCTGCCGACCGCGTCGTGTTTGTCGTCGACAACACAACCGACTACGATCTGTTAGCACCAACTATACCTGCGGCGCGGGCGAATTGTCCGGACCGCCGGCCGGGCGCCGGTCCTCTAGGACCGTCAGCTTGCTTACACGAAGGTCTTCAACCTCAAGTTGATCGATCTTGAGATGGTGCAGGTGAACTCGCTGGATGCGCATCTCCCGGATAATAAGACGCCCGAGAACCAAGCAGCCAACGGCCAAACTGCCGATCGCTAACGCGCCCAGCGCAGCGGCGGCAGTCGCACTGCCCCCAGTCGCTTCCGCGATCGTAGCCCGGGAACTTAACGCCTCGGTGCCAACCACCCCGGCACCGATCGTCAAACCATCGCAGTTATCTCGTTCCTTCGCGTTCATGCAGGAACCCAAACAGAGCTTTCGAAGCCAACCCATCCGTTTCATTCGATCACTTATGCCCCGAAAGTTCATGACCACAGCTTCCACAAAAGCGATCGTCAGCCCGGGCCTGCTTGCCGCACTGGCTGCAGAACCGCTTTGCGGTTTCAGCCTCTCTTTCGGGTGAGCCCATGCTCATGTGCATGCCGCCCATCCTCATTTCCATTGGTCGCATGCGCCCCATCGGCCTCATCGGTTCCATCGGCTTCATTGGCTCCATTGGCTCCATTGGCTTCATCGGCTCCATCGGTTTCATAGCGATGCTTTCGCTCGATTTTTTAAGCTTCAGCCTTTCCGCATTTTCCAGCTCTGGCTCGCTTCGCATCAATTGGACTTGATTGCCGCGAACCCGGATAAAGTCCACGCCGCCTTTGCTTTCGAGGCGCAGCACAAGTTTCCCACCGGTGCGAAAAAGCTCTGGAGGCTTCAACCATCTGCCAGTGTCGAAACCTGTGCTCTGACTTTGCTGTTGTCCTTCGTCTTCACTTCTCAATGCCACAAGCGTATCGTCACCGTCATTTTGCACGATAAGCCTCTGCCCATTTTCCAAATCGTAGGCGTACGTCATAAATTTTCCTTTGTGCAGCTACCAATTAAATTCGTTGCTGGTCATTTATCGCATTCTCATTTTGCAGGGTAATGGTGGTGTCCGCAAATCCTTCATTGCCGCTTCGTTGGCTTATAGCATGGGAAGGTGAGAGGGAGGCGAGCCGAGCGGGAAAGCCTCGTGGATTTGGGCGAGCTCGTCGTTGGTCAACTGGATTTCCCCGGCCCTCGCGTTTTCGGCGGCGTGTTCGGGGCTGGCGGCTTTGGGTATCACGAAGAGCGACGACCGCCGCACCAGGAACTGGAGCGCGACCTGGCGAACGGTCGCGTTATGCGCGGCGGCGATTTGCTTTAGCACACGGCCTCGGGTCGTGTGCGGGCCAGGAAAGCGCCCGTGACCGAACGGGCTGTAGGCGACGACCGCGACACCGCGCTTCTCACACCACGGGATCACGGCATGCTCGATCGCGCGCTCTTCCAAATGGTAGAGGACCTGATTACAAACCAGGTTGCCCTCGCCTGCGATCTT
>DASZGG010000129.1:0-5082 GCA_035939025.1 Chthoniobacterales bacterium
GGCAAAGCCTGGAGCCTTCGCTTACGATTGCCACGTTAAGGAAAGCATTGCATGGCTTTCAAGAAAGCTGATATTGATCGTTTATGTTAGATACCCTCACGCAGCCAAAGAGGGATGTTGTTCCTTCGGTTTTCCAGGAACAGTACATCAAAGCCTTTAACTGGATGCTGCTCGCACGAACCGTTGAAGAAAAATTGGCAAGTTTATGGCGCGCCGGAAAAATTGCTGGCGGCGTTTACCTGGGGAAGGGACAAGAGGCGGTTAGCGCGGCCATCGGCACCCGGTTGAAGTCTGGCGACATCTTTGGCCCTTTGATCCGCGATCAGGCCGGCCGACTGGCGTTTGGTGAATCACTGATTGATATCTTCAGGATTCACTTTGGATCCCGTACCGGCCTGAGCCGGGGACGCGACGGCAACGTCCATCGGGGTAAACCGCGTGAGGGCTGTCACGCAATGATCAGCCACCTGGGCTCGCTCATCTCTGTCGTTGCGGGCGCTTTGATGGCGAGACGCTTCAAAGGGGATAACTCGGCAATTGGCGCTACAACGATCGGCGACGGCGGAACCTCTACCGGCGCCTTCCATGAGGCGATCAACATGGCCGCAGTCGAAAAATTACCGCTCGTGGTCATCGTCGTGAACAATCAGTACGCCTACTCGACACCAAACAGCCGCCAGTTCGCCTGTAACAATCTAGTAGATCGGGCCATTGGCTACGGGGTTGAAGGTTACACCATGGACGGAACCGATCCCGGTGATTGTCTCGAGGTGGTTGCGCACGCTACAGACCGGGCCCGTTCCGGGCATGGCCCGCAAATGGTCGTCGGAAGCTGCCTGCGGCTCTCCGGCCACGGAGAACACGATGACGCTTTTTACGTGGATAAGAGTTTGTTCCAGACCACGCTCGGTCGCGATTGCCTCAGGGTAGCGGAAAGCTATTTGCGTGAACGAAAGTGGGCGGATGAGGCGTTGCTCGAGACCTGGAGAAAAACCGCCAAACAGCACGTAGAGGAGGCCGTGGCCCGGGCACAACGTGAACCGCTGGCGGACCCAAGTGATGAAACTTGGTGCCCGTACGCAACTCCGAGAATCGCAGAAGCGTTGTTGGTTCGATGACTATAACGTATCTCGAAGCGATTCGGGAAGCACAGGAAAAGGCTCTCCGAGACGATCCACGTGTCTACATTTACGGCCAGGATGTTGCGACTTTCGGCGGCTCGTTTAAGGCGACCAAGAACCTGGCAAAGGAATTTCCAGGCCGGATCCTGGATGCTCCTATTAGTGAGGACGCGATGGTCGGAAGCGCGATTGGAGCGGCCATCGAGGGTATGCGTCCCATCGTCGAGATGCAGTTCGCAGATTTTTCGACGGTGGCCCTCAACCAGATCGTAAACCAGGCGGCGACACTTTATTGGCGGACGCAGGTTTGTTGTCCGATCACGATCAGACTACCCTCAGGCGGGAACCCGGGCAGCGGGCCATTTCACAGCCAAAACCTGGAGTCACTCTACGCTCATTTTCCGGGGCTGGTCGTCATGACGCCGGCCACGGTCGAAGACGCTTACACCATGCTTCGAGAGGCAGTCGACATCGATGACCCGGTCATTTTCTGTGAGCATAAATACCTCTATAACCGCCTCAAAGCCGATGCGCTCCCGGAGAGCGGATTGCCTTGTGACAAGGCCAGAGTTGCCCGCTCAGGCCGGGACCTTACCATTGTGGCCTACAGTGCAATGGTTCACGAAGCCCTCGCGGCAGCAGAACAATTGCGCAAGGAGGACATTGAGGTCGAAATCGTCGACCTCCGATGCGTTAAGCCGCTTGACCTGGACACTGTGCTCGCCTCGGTCGCAAGAACCGCGAGGCTGCTTTGTGTTGGAGAATCCTGGCCTTGGGGAGGTGTCAACTCCGAAGTGATTGCCAGTGTGGTGACGCACGGATTCCATCTCCTCGATGCTCCACCTCAGCGGATCAACAGCAAGGACACGCCGGTTCCGTTTCATGTCAACCTCTGGGGTGCCCACAAACCATCGAGCCAGCTGATCGCTGCCGCCGCGCGCCAGCTCTACAAATGGTAATTTGTAGGATGAACCCAAAGCACGAATAAGATTCGTCAGCACTTCGGTTAGCACTCAATCATAACGAACTAACTAATTCCCCGCTTCTATGCCGAAAGTCCCTATCATCATGCCGCAGCTTGGTGAGTCGATCGCCGAGGCCACTGTCGTCCGGCTTACCGCGAAAGTTGGAGATCAGGTTGAAAGCGACCAGGAGGTCATCGAGGTCGAAACCAACAAAGCCGTTATGAGCGTAACTACGCCTTGCGATGGTGTCATCGAGAGCTTCCAAGTCGAAGTCAACGAAACCTATCCAATCGGAAACGTACTCGGCTATATCGAAGCTTCGGTCGAAGATGCCGAACGATTAAACGCCGCCACAAAACCGGCGAGCGATCAAAGCCTGGTTACCGAAGACAGCCTGAACGATAAATCGTCGGATGGAGTCAATATTCACCTGCATCCGTCTCACGGGTTGGAAATACCGGTTGACCAGAAAGGAGGCGGTTTCAACTCGCCGCGGCTGAGGGCACGACTGCAGGAACTCGGCATGCAGACTTCGGATGCCGGGGTCGTTCCGGGCAGCGGCATTGGGGGTCGGGTGACGATTGAGGATTTCGAAGCTTATCTTCAGCAGGTGAATCGACTTCCTTCACAGAAGGCGTCTCCTATGAGACTGGCAGTCGCCGATTCGATGCGCCGAAGCTGGACACGGCCACTTGCGACCCTCGGGGTCTCAATCTCGCTCGAACCGATTCTGGCTCATCGTAAAACCCTGACTCCTTCGCCCGGCCCCGCCCTTTATCTGGCCAAAGCGGTAGCGATTGCCTTGGCTGAATCCCCTCAATCCGCCGGACGTTTGGTCGGAAATAAAATCGTTCTCCCCGCGTCCATCGACATCGGTGTGGCCGTCGAAGTCGAGGATGGCGTCGTTGTGCCGGTCTTCGCCAACCTCGACAAACAGCCGCTTGCCGACCTTCCCGCTCAGTACAAGAAATTTCTTCAGGCCGCCAAAGAAAAGCGCTTGCCGCAAGAGGCTTCAATTCCGGCGATCGCTACAGTGACGAACTTCGGAACGCTCGGAGTCCACTGGGCAACGCCCATACCGCTTCCAAGTGAAACTCTGATCGTCGGTCTCGGATACGGCGAAAAGCGGCCATTCTGGGATGAGAACTCCGAACGCTTTGTACCCCGCCTCGAAGCGGAGTTGACGGTCAGCTTTGACCACCGCGTCATCGATGGCGGCCAATCCGGTAGGCTTGTGCGCCGGATCGTGGCGCTGCTGGCAAAACCAGAGGGATTATAATTAATAGTTTTGAGTTTGGCGTTTTGAGTTTTGGGTTTTGCGTAAAGTAGGCGAAGCGTCCCGCTTTGCTTCTTCCGAAGAACAAAGCGGGACGCTTTACGCAAAACTCAAAACTCAAAACCCAAAACTCAAAACAGTCAGTCCCGTGAGGCGTTCTTTCTTTTTTCTATCGATTCTTTCCTGGGCCTTCATTCTGCAGCTGCAGGCCCAGCCGCATTCCCCCGATTTACCGGTGTCTAGCCGCCCTTTTGACTTTTATGAGCGGGGACCTTACCGGCCCGAACTCCCGCGGCCTTCCAACTTTTTTGGTTACGAAACGGGCGATTTCCTCACGACGTTTGCTCTCTATGAATCCCTGCTGCGTGAGTACCAGCAGCACTCGGACCGGCTACGAGTTTTCACGATAGGTCAAACCCCGGAACACCGAACGCTTTATCTGCTTGCGGTCAGTTCCCCCGGTAATCTGGCACATCTTGACTTAATTAAGGAACAACTTGAGAAATTGGCCGACCCGAGAAAGCTGAAGGCTGGCCCCGAATTAGATCGGTTGATCGAGAAAATGCCGATCGTCGTCTGGCTGTCATACAGTATTCACGGCAGTGAATCGGCCGCGTTTGAGGCTGGGATTCAGGTCCTCTATCAGCTTCTCGCTTCGAACGATTTAGCGCTAAGCGACGCGCTGGATCACACTCTGGTCCTCATCAACCCTTGTCAAAACCCGGACGGGCACGAGCGTTTCGCCACCTGGTATAACGCTCACGGAATCGGCCGGCCGGAACATTTTGCTTATGAGCACCAAGAGCCATGGTCCATTAGCGGCCGGTTGAACCATAATTTCTTTGATCTGAATCGCGATCTGGTCTCACTGTCTCAACCGGAATCGCAAGCCGCGACCAAAGCTTTTCTTCAGTGGCATCCACAAATCCTTGCGGATCATCATGGCCAAACCAAGGAGTACTTCTTTCCGCCCCCTGCGCTTCCGATTAATCCAAACTTACCCGAGAAAACCACCATCAAATGGCTCGATATTTTTGGGAAAGCTAACGCTGAAGCATTCGACAGATATGCCTGGCCCTATTTCGTGCGCGAAAGGTTCGACCTTTTCTACCCCGGATACTGGGACAGTTGGTCGTCGCTCCACGGAGCTACCGGAATGACTTACGAAACCGATGGCGGCGGCCCTTTGGGGTACCAATGGTATCGAGACGACGGAACCGTGTTGACGCTCCGTGGCGCCATCGCGAAGCATTTTACGGCGGATCTCGCCACTGTGCAGGTTGCCGCCGTTAATCGCGAAGGCAGGCTCCGTGACTATCGGGATTTCTTCGAAACGACTCTCAGCGATCTACGACGAAAATATTTTTTGGTTCCCGGCAAAGACCCTCAAGCGGCAGCCGACCTCGTCTCGGTGCTGCTAAAACAGGGTATCGAAGTCTCGCGTACGAATGCCGAGGTTAAGCTCCTGCAAGGAAGAGACTATTTTGGCGGGGATGCGAGAGAAAAAAGAATTCCGGCAGGTTCATTTTTGGTCGATGCGGCGCAGCCTTACGGCAGAATGGCGAGCGCATTGCTGGAGATCGAGACCCCGCAGGACTCGGAATTTCTGAAACGCCAGGATGCATTGCGAAAGCAGAACGAAGCCAAGGGTACTGAGGAAGCCAAGCGAGATTACGAATTTTACGACGTGACGGCCTGGTCTCTTCCTTTAGCAATGGGA
>DASZGG010000130.1:0-10376 GCA_035939025.1 Chthoniobacterales bacterium
GAGATTTCATCGAAGTCCCAAGCGGCGCGAAGCATGGATTCAGAAATAGATCGCAACATCCGGTCTTCCAGCTGATAACCACGACATCAAAACTTGGACGTTTTTTCCAGGAAATCGGTAGATCAATTCCGCAAGGCGCAATTGGAAATCCTCCCTCTCCAGATCAACTGCAACACTTCGTCCGGACCAGCGAACGTTACGGCTACTGGTTAGCAACTCCGGAGGAGAATGCAGCAGCTGGGATTTTACTTTTCTAGCTGCGATCTAAATCCAATCCGCACAAGACGCACCAACGGTAGGCGACTCCCCCCCGGGAAGGAGATTCGATAGTCGATGCGGGCCGCAGTTTTGGACAACTGCTCGCTGCAGTCAGAGAACTACGGGTTGTGGATTTTGGCGCCTTTAAGGGCGCTGAACCGTGATCCGCGACAGCGCATCGCTGGCTGTTCACAATTTGCTTGGGATTCATCAGACCTTTCCAAATCTCCGAAACTTAGCTTGGCAACAGGGCTATGGCGCATTCAGCGTTGGTATCTCGCAGGTTCGGTCCATTACATCGAGCAGCAGCTCGAACATCATCGGACACGAACCTTTCAAGAAGAGTATTTAGCCTTCCTTCAGAAACACGGCGCACCTTTCGACGAGAAATACCTCTGGGATTAGCTACGCCCGATCATACCGTACCCTACGGGACGGTTCTTTCGAGGGACGCTTTCCCAGGCACTTCGTGCCAGGCTACGATCGGTGTTGTCCCTACGGGACGCGCTTGCAGACATTTTGCAACAGCATCTAGCTAGGCACTTAGGCGGACTTAAAATTCGTTGGATCGAAAGGTCCGTGCGGGTTCGAGTCCCGCCATCGGCACCAAGAATTTAAGTGGGGAAAGGCTTCTGGACTGGATTTTCAGGCGCGGCTCGGGAGTGTTGGTTGTCCGAGGTCAAAGAGGCGGGGGGCCTGCTAATCGGGAAAACCATGTTATTGGCGTTTGAGTGCCTCTAATTCTTCCAGAGTGCGCGGCCACTCCGATCCGAACAGACGAGATAAACTGCGATCGGCAAGGACCATTCCACCGGTCTGGCATCGGGCGCAGTAGTTTGTCTCGTTATCGGCGTAACGAATACGCAGAACCTTTTCGCCACATCGCGGACACGGTTGCCCGTAACGGCCATGGACTGCCATCCCCTTGTGAAATGCAGTGACTTTGTCAGGGAAACCGGTACCGGCCTCAGTTTGCAGGCGATTCACCCAGTGCTCAAGCGTGTGACGCGCGGCAGCGAACAGCCGTTTCCACTCATCCGGCTTGAGCTTCTGTGTTAGCGTAATGGGTGAGAGCTGCGCGGCGTGCAAGATCTCATCTGAATACGCATTGCCGATGCCGCTCACTAAGCGGGGATCAGTCAGGGCTCTCTTAAGTGTGCGGTTCTCCGCGCTAAGTGTGACGCGGAACGCCTTGAGATCGCTCGTCAACACCTCGATTCCTCCCGGGTCCATAGAGCACAGGTTTTCCTCGCCACTCAGGAGATGGAGCGATGCCCGACGTTTGGTGCCGGCTTCGGTCAGTATAAGAGACCCATTGGGAAAGTCGAACGCCGCAAGATTATTACGGCCGGCCAAAGAGGATTGTGGCTGTCGCCAGTGTAGCCGACCGGCAATCATCAGATGAAGCACTAGCCAAAGGTCGTTCTCCACTCCGAAGGCGATCCGTTTGCCGATTCGCCGCAGCTCGCGAACGACCCGACCTTCCACTTCGCGAATCGGTGGTTGCGCGCTTCGAAGCAGAAACGTACTCGCAACTCGAACCCGAATGAGTTGCTGACCGACGATGCGTGATTCGAGCGCTGTAATGTAGGCAACGATATCTGGCAATTCCGGCATTCGATGATCATGCACGTCACACCAAGGCTTTGGCAAACCTGTTGAGTTTTGCCTTGATCGGAAGGCCGTTTCAGGCCAGAAGACTTCCGACTATGTTAAAGCTTTCGAGCCCGGCTAGCGTGCAACTGGTCACGAGGCTTGGGAGCTGCTTGTGGTCGCATTTTGAAAGACTTTTGAAACCTTCCGTCTCGCTGCACGTCAACAGGGGCATCAATGGTAAATTTTCGGCCCATCGTGGTGGTCGGTAATCTCGCGGTGTGTCAATACGTCCTCCGTCGCGATGGCGTCGACCTGCCGCAATGGCGTGTCACTTCTGCGGACGGGAAAGTAGTCAGCGGCCCATTCTCAAGCCTCGAAGAAGCTATGGAGGCCGCCAAAGGGACGGGCTCTTCGGGTCCCGCGTCGGGAAATGAGTCCTAACCCGAATACTGTTCACTTGAGAAGTCGCTTGCTCAGATGGCCCGTGGCGGCGCCAATCGGATCGGTGAATCCAAATCTTATCCGAAAACCGAACAATATATTGGGCGCCCTTGCACATGCTCCCGCGGTGGTCGACGCTTGTCCAGGTCGATCGCCGTTTTCTTTCGGACTTCTTCTCGAGACAGGTCGCCGCTGGGACATCCAGATCTGGTCTGCAAGATACCGGAAAATGGGGTAAGGTCTATCGTAGAAATCCCATGGCAGAACGAGCAAAGCACATTAGAAGCAGTTTTGACGCTGCTCTTTACGGCCTGAAGAACGACGTTTTAATGATGTCCAGCCTTACAGACCGGATCTTTCAGACCGCAATCGAAGCGTTGTTCAAACGTGATAGCGAGCTCTGCAACCATGTCCTCGCTGAAGATGAAAATGTCGATATTCTCGAGAAACAGGTTGATCGAGAAGGGGTCAACTTGCTGATTCGATTTCACCCAGTGGCATCGGATATGAGGGAGGTTATTTCGGCAATGAAGGTCAGCGGAAATTTGGAGCGGGTCGCGGACCAATCCGTTACTATTGCGCGAAGAGCGAGGCAGCTAAATACCAGACCTGCGGTGCGAGAAGTTCCGTTACTGGAGCCGTCATACCGATTAGCTGTAGCGATTTTTCGTGATAGCATGCGGGCTTATGCAGATGGGGACTGCGAGCTTGCACGGACGCTGAAGCTGAAGGACAGAGAACTAGACGCTTTAACGCGCGATTTCAGCGAAAAGCTCGTTGAGCGTGCGACCGTGGACTCCGAACTGGTGCCTAGCTACCTGGACCTTATCTTCGTCGCTCGCGCCCTTGAGCGGATCGGGGATCATGCTACGAATATCGCTGAGGATTCCTTCTGGCGCGATCAAGCCGCCGATATACGTCATACCTACAGCCCAAAGAAAGAAGACTAATCAACATCGGCGGCTGCAGATTAAGGCGAGCCTCTGGGCAGAAAGAGGGACGCTAGATCGGTCGCGGATGCACCTAGATTGGCCTGGAGTGGAGGCGCTTGCGGCTCCCAGAGGCGTTTCGGACGGCTCCAGGCGCAGCGAAAAGAGCCCAATCGTCCAGCTATTCTGGGAATAATTGTCAGGTGCAGGAGGTATAAGATAGGTAGAAAACCGCCTTGCATTTAATGATGATGTTCATTGTCGAAGAACCAAACGATCTCGGGCGTCAGCGCGAACCTGGCGCAGACCATGCAGCCAACGACATGGTGACCCGGAAGATTATTGATTTCGAATCGGCCAGGAAAGCTCTGGAACAAGGGGAGCCGCGCCGTGGCGGACTGAAGGAGCAAAGTTGGTTGGTCAGGAGGATCGGTGTTTCTTGGTTCGAACTGTCGCTAACGGTCACAATTTCTTTTGCGTTACTGGTTTTCTGGTTCACCGCCGTTATGTGGTTGTGATCGATCGTCATCAGGAACAATCAAGGGACAGAAGTACCGTACCGCACGGGGGGAATTCCACCGACACTACCGGCGAATCATTCCTTATGCGGTCCGCAGGTGACGCCGGAATATTCGAGCACCTTGACCAAGCCGATGATCAGCAAAGCCGGTTTCAACAGCAGCAACGAGATCCTTATCAGAACACCCAGCAATTTTCCCAAGGGCAACAAACACAAAAAGAACCCTCCTGCGAAAGCCAGGATGACAGCCCTCATCGGTTCACGTCGAATCTGCGCTTCAAGATCATTCCACAGCTGATGTGCGTTCTTATCCATACTTAAGATGTACGCCTGAACCATACCAATGCGCCACCTCCTGGTTCGAATAAACCTAAATTCAGTTATCCGCGGTTATAATCACCGGCGATTCACGGTACCTGCTTGGGGTGATATTTTCGCCAATAACGGATAAGCCCAGAGACGCTCATCGACGCAGGATCCGCATGCTCATACGTGCTCAAGTCCTCCTGTTTGGCGCCATCCGATAAGAGCTCGCTCTCGGTGAACTTCTGAAACTCCGGAATGATCTCCGTTTCGGATTTGCCTTCAAACAGCCTCTGTTTCATCCAATCCGCCCAACCGAACAAGCGTTTCTCCAAGGCGTCCAGAGACCTTATCGGATCGTCGACTCTTCCGAAATGAGTCACGTGCAACGAGATGGGTTTGAGTGCGCGGATTTTGTCGAGCGACTCTTTCCATGATTCCAAATGAATGTCCGGAGGCGGGAACGGCGGGATCGGAGGTCCGTGGCGGATGAGAACCCCTGCAACATCTCCGGCGAACAGGGTCTGTTCTGTTTCCAGCCAGTACGAGTTGTGGTGTTGGGCATGCCCCGGAGTGTAAAGCACGCGAAATTGCCGGGAGCCAAATCGCAACACGGCGCCGTCATCAACAGCGATCAGCCGGTCTTCCGGAATTGCTCCGACGGTCCCCCACAAGCGATCCATCTTATCGCCGTAAATTCTGGTCGCACTTGCGACCAGCCTGGATGGGTCGACGAGGTGGGGCGCGCCTTTCGGATGGACGTAGATCTTAGTTCCAAATTCTTCCGCCCAGCGCCAGGCGCCGCCGGTGTGATCCAGATGAACGTGAGACGCCAGGAGGTGGCGAACGTGCTCGGGTTGGAATCCGAGTTTCCGGATCCCTTCTACCACGAAGTCAAAGTCGGATTCCGGACCGCTATCCACGATTACTAATTCCTTTGGACCGGATTCCACTAGAGCGATGCAAATGACGTTGGGCGATCCGAGATGCAGGGCGTCGATTAAATAAACCATCCTGGCCACTGATAAACCGAAGAAGCGCCTTGCCGCCAGCGATTAGTCGTCCGGCCTTTTTTGTTCATCAATTGACCGTTTACTCTGAATAGTTTGGCCGGCTTCGCTTAATGGTCCGCTTATTTGATTGATTCTCCGCTACCAAATTCAGTATGCGTAGCCCAGTTATTCGGCGCAAATGAACCACTTATCGAGAATATCGCGGGCTGGGAACTTGGTTGTCGTGAGCTTTTTATGGGTGGCGACCAGCTCCGTTTTGGCGCAAGACCGGCATGCAAAAATGACGCCGCCACAGCAACTGATCGCCAAACAACCGCCTCCCGTTGTGAACAACAACGTCCTGGGACAAATGACCCCCGATAACGCCTCGGTTCTGGTTTCCCTATCCAGACAGAGGGCGTACGTGTATGCGGGAACCCAGCTTGCCATCGATACGCCCATTTCTTCGGGAAAAAAGGCCGGGTTCACGCCGACTGGAAATTATACGATCATCCAGAAAGATCCAAACCATCGATCGAACATTTACGGCAACTTCTTGGATTCCAGGGGTCGGGTTGTTCGAGGTGGGGTGAGCGCGCGGATTGATTCGGCGCCGAGCGGCACCCATTTTGAGGGAGCGCCGATGTTTTACTTTATGCGACTGACCTCGGAAGGAGTGGGGATGCACATCGGGATTTTGCCAGGATATCCGGCCTCCCACGGGTGCATCCGTCTGCCAGCCGAGATCGCTCCCCAAATTTACGCCCGGGTAAAACTAGGAACTCCCGTACAAGTGGTGAACTAGTGTCCTGTCCCCGAAATAGCAGGTATATTGTTGCGACGCTTTGCAAACGCCGACACGCCGACACGCTTCCCCAACCGCCAGCAAGGCGCGTGTAAGCGAAGGCTCCAGCCTTTGCCTTTTCTAGCATCTAGGCTCCAGCCTTTGCCTTTTCTGGCGTTAAGGGCGCATATCTAAATTGATACGTCACCGATCCGGCGGTCGCCGGACAACCGCCCATTTTCAAAGCAACCCTCCGGGCGGCGGCCGTTTGGGTGTTTTCAGTTCGGCGGTTGCCGGACTCGCTCGACCAGGATGACTCAGATTGGTGCTTCGCTCGCAGCCCCGCTGTAGAGAAAGTTTACGTTGGCTCAGGCTTATGCTATCTGTTTCTTGAATCCTCCCCGTGGAGGTGCTTCAAGACATGTCAACGGCGGACCGCAGCAAAGAAAGGCTTGCGACTCCGGCTTGACAAGCGCCTCCGCAAGCATGAATTAGAAGGTCCACTCCTCATGGCTCTCCCCAGCAAGTTCAGTTTCAGTTTCTCCAAATTCCCCGAGGGCGGTCTACTATTGGCAATCGTGGTCCTCGGTATTTTACTGGCCGTTTTTGGCGGATCGGTTCAGCTTCCAAAGTTTCAGAACAATGCGCAAGGTAAACCGGAACGGGTCTTCGAGACGAAGCCGGATGGACAGAAAGTTCCGGCCTTTGAAACCGTCAATAAGTTCTTCAATCCGCGCACGTTAATCCAGATTGCCAAGGACACGAGTTTCTTTGCGATCATGGCAGTCGGGATGACCGTGGTCATTATCACCGCAGGCATCGATCTTTCGGTCGGCGCTACCTACGCGCTTGCCTCGGTTTGTGGAGCGCTGGTCCTGACGCAGTACGGGTCTTCTGGTGGTATCGGCGCTGTGATCCTTGGAGTTCTGGTGACCATCGGCGTTGGGGTATTGTGCGGGTTTGTGAACGGAGCGATGATCACGGCTTTCAACGTCCACCCGTTCATCATCACGTTAGGTACGATGGCGATCTATCGAGGTATCGCGTTCGTGCAGACAAACGGACAGTCTATCGGCGGTTTCCCGGAAGCCTTTCGAAATTTCGTTCGGCAAGAATTCAACGGCCTGAGCCTGGTTCCCCTTATTGTGATGATTGTTGTCATGATTATCGGCGGCATCTTTCTTTCGAAAATGGCCATCGGCCGGAAAGTGTACGCGATCGGTGGCAATGAAACGGCTAGTCGCTACAGCGGAATTCGTGTCGGCAGCGTAAAAGTTCTCGTCTACGCGATCTCAGGACTAACTGCAGGAATCGCGGCAGTTTTATCTTTAGGCTATTATGGCGCGGGTTCGTCCGGAGACGGGTCAGGGTATGAACTGAACGTTATCGCCGCAGCCGTGGTTGGCGGCGCGAGCCTTGTAGGCGGCAAAGGCACGGCCCTTGGTGCCTTATTAGGAGCCGTCATCCTTCAAATGATCTCGAACGGATTGGTCATTCTTAACATCCCGCAAAACTACAGCCAGATTGTCATCGGTTTGGTCGTGATCGCCGCGGTGTTGTTTGACCAGTTCAATGCCTGGTTGGCCAACAGACGTTTGTTGGCCAAAACAAGCCGTATTAAAAAGGAAGTGATCGAGTCGAGCGACACTCCAGTTTCTATAACTCCCCAAACCAAATGATAAGAAAATTAGGTCTAACCGTAACGAGCCTTTTAGGCTTGGCGGCAGCTACTGGTTTTGCTGCCGATAAGACGTACACGTTTGGCGTCATTGCCAAATCCAATAACAACCCTGTTTTCCAAGCTGCCAAGACCGGAGCTGACGACGAGGCTGCGAAGCTGAGTAAGGAAAAAGGAGTGACCATCAAGATCGACTGGCGCACTCCAAATGAAGAGGATCCACAGAAGCAGGCGGACGCAGTCGAACAATTGGTGAATGCCGGGGCCAATGGCATCGCCATCAGCGCCTCAGACGCCAACAAATTGACTGACGCAATCGACAAAGCCGTGGATAGCGGCGTGCCAGTGGTGATGTTTGACTCTGACGCGCCAAAGAGTAAGCGGCTTGCCATTTTCGGCACCGACGATATCGACTGCGGTCAGAAGGTTATGTCTGAACTGGCCAAGGAAATGGGTGGCAAGGGAGTTATCGCGATTCTTGCCGGCAACCAAAATGCTCCCAATCTCCAGAAACGCGTCCAAGGCGTGAAGGATGAGGCCAAAAAGTATCCCGACATCAAGATCCTTGATTCCTATTATCATAAGGAAACCCCCCAAGATGCGGCTGCCAAGGTTGAGCAGGTGATGCAGGCTCATCCAGAAATCACCGGCTGGGCAATGGTCGGCGGCTGGCCTTTGTTCACTGACAATGCCATCAAATTCGCGCCTGGCACGGTCAAAGTCGTAGCGGTCGATGCGCTACCCGCCGAGCTCGGTTACCTCCGAAGCGGTCACGTTCAAGTTCTGCTGGCACAGCAAGTCTACGAATGGGGCTCCAAATCAGTCGACATGCTCTACGACAAGGTCGCGGACAACAAAAATCCGCCTTCCACTTTCGTGAAGGGAGAACTGATTCCCATCACCAAGGATAATGTGGATGAGTTCGCGAAGAATTGGGAAAAATGGTTGCCCAAGAAGTAAGCGCTGAAACAGTCCAATGAATTACGGGCTCCCGGAGCTTACAGGCTCCGGGAGCCCGATTCGTCAGAGGACGAGAATTCAAGAAGCCAAGAATTCAAGGAGAATTCCTCAGATCGAACGACGTCATAAAATAACATTTTACATTCATGTTGTTTTATTTAAGATTTTCGGACCATGAGAGCACCCGCTAAGACATTTCGCGATTTGATCGTTTGGCAAAAGGCGCACGAGTTCGTTCTGGCCGTTTACCCCTTCAGTGAAAGTTTCCCACGAAAGGAAATATTCTGTCTGTGTGCTCAATTTCGTCGAGCCGCTATCTCAATTCCCGCAAATATCGCCGAGGGATTCGGCAAACGGAGCCGGGCCGATAAGGCCAGATTCTTAAACATCGCTCAGGGCTCACTCGAAGAATGCCGATACTACGTCATCTTGAGCGAAGACTTAGGGTACGGCAAGACCCAGGAACTCGAACGAAAGCTTGAAGATGTCTCTCGACTGCTCATGGCGTACGCGAACGCCATCGTCGACCGCAAAGAGTCTCCTTGAATTCTTGAATTCTCGACTTCTCGACTACTTCCCCTATGGCCTTTCTCACGGTCGAACATATTTCGAAAAATTTCCCGGGCGTTCGTGCTCTTGACGACGTGTCGGTAAATTTTGAACAAGGCTCAGTTCATGCATTGATGGGTGAAAACGGAGCCGGTAAAAGCACCCTTGGTAAGATTATTGCCGGAGTTTACACTGCCGACGAAGGAACCATCAAAATCGAAGGGCATGAAGTCAGACCGACCGACCCGCGGCATGCGCAGGGGCTCGGAATAGCTCTTGTCCACCAGGAACTGGCGTTCTGCCCAAACCTGACAGTGGCGGAAAATCTGCAATTAGGAAGAATGCCTACGAAGGCGGGTTTCGTGGATATGCCAAAGCTACGGGAGAGAGCGGAGGCGTTGATGAACGAAATTGAGGCGAATATCGACGTTGATAAGCCTTTGGTTCAGCTCACGACCGGTCAGGAACAGATGGTTCAAATTGCGGCTGCGGTCGGCGTGAATGCGCGGATCATTATTTTCGATGAACCGACCAGCTCGTTGTCGGTGAACGAGAGCGAACACCTCTTTAAGCTGATCAATCGGCTGAAAGGACGAGGTGTGACGATCGTTTACGTCTCACATCGAATGGACGAGATTTTCAAGATCTGTGACTCGATCAGCGTTCTTCGCGACGGCAAGCATGTTGCGACCGAACTCATCGCAAATACCAATCGTGATCGAGTGATTCGGCAGATGGTTGGTCGGGAGGTGTTGACCAGGCGACCGAAGCATCTCGACCTCGAGCCGGGCGAAGAAATACTCCGCATCAAGAATCTGTCTTCAATAGGCAAATTTGAGAATATTTCATTTTCCGTGCGGCGCGGCGAGATCGTTGGGATGGCCGGACTTGTCGGTGCGGGTCGAACCGAAACGGCGAAAGCAATCTTCGGGCTCGATAAGCACGCTACCGGCGATGTGTTTATCAAGGGACAAAAGCTGAAGCTCGGGAATGTGCGGGAATCGATGCGGCGACGGATCGGGTTTCTACCCGAAGACCGGAAAAAAGAGGGCCTGGTTCTCTCGATGAATGTTTCCGATAACATATCGTTGCCGAACATTGATCATTTTACAAATTTAGGATTCGTCGATCGAAACCGCGAAGTGACGGAAGTCGAGAAGCTAACCAAGCGTCTCCGGGTTAAAGCACCTTCGATCGAATCCATCACTGCAGGCCTCAGCGGCGGGAATCAACAAAAGGTTGCACTTGCGAAGTGGATGGCGCGCAGCTGCGATCTGCTCATCGTTGATGAGCCGACGCGAGGCGTTGATGTGGGCGCCAAAGCCGAGATTTACCAGTTACTTGATGAGGTGGCTTGTCAGGGATT
>DASZGG010000131.1:0-7396 GCA_035939025.1 Chthoniobacterales bacterium
ATTCCGAATTTGAGGAGTCGTCCTCGTGCTCGTCGTCGTCCTCGTCCTCGAGAATCCCGATCGTTTCGCAATCAGACTAACAGAACAAATTAGTTCCATCGGTCTCTTTGCGGTCACGGAATCCCAATGCACCGAGGACGAGCACGACGACGAGGACGATTTTCGAATTTCGGAATTTGGTTTTATGGTCGAAGAGCAGTCTTACTTACCCAGTCGCCGATACGCCAAAACGCCGATCCGCCGACCCGCTTCCCCAGCTAGCCGACGGCTACCAACGCGGCTAGTTGATCCACGCTTAGCTCGTCAAGGCGATGCACTGCTAAATCTGCCGCCTTCAACGCTTCGACGGGATTCGTGGTTGCTACCGCTACGACTTTCATTCCACCGCGATGCGCCGCTTCGATCCCTACTAGAGCATCTTCGAAGACCACGCAATGACTTGGATCAATCCCGATTCGCTCCGCGGCAGTCAGAAACACCTCGGGATCAGGCTTGCCGCGGGAAACGTCTTCGGCAGTGACGATCGCCGCGAAGCAATCTTCGAAACCAAGCACTCTCAGGCTCGTGTCGATGTTTAGCCGATGAGTCGAAGACCCGATGGCGCAACGGATTCCATGTTGTCTTAGCTCGGCAAGCCATTCGGTAACGCCCGGAAGAGGATGAATACCCCATTCGAGCAGGATTTCGCGGTAAAGTGCCTCTTTTCGGAGCGACAATTGTTGAATTTCGTCCGGGCGATTAGACCAATTCAGCAGATTTGGAATGATGAATTCATTCTTCATCCCAAACCCTTTCTTGAAATGGCCCTCCGGCAGGGTAAATCCGGTCTCCTTTGCCAGGCGTACCCAGCTTTCTTCGTGATGCGAAGACGAGTCGAGGATGACTCCGTCCCAATCAAAGATAGCCCCTAGCGTACCGTCTCGCATACTTCATAGGCGCTGCAGAGCTGGGAGCGAATAGGTCTTCTGGAGCTGTGCTGCGTCCTCTTCAACCTGCTTTGCGTCCAGGTAGATCTCATGAGGATCCTCTTCAAACTCGATTTTATGGTAACCTTCTATCGGATTTTTTACAGCCTCGGCGAAATCATCGAGGCTCAGAATCTCGCGGCCATTCAACTTTGTCACTACCAGGTTATTCAATTGCTCGTAGCCAACGGTATCTTGGGCCGGCAGGATCTGAGTCAAAAAGACTATTTTTCGCTTTTCGGGAAAGAGATCGGACTGAAATCGGTCGTAATAAACCAGTCGCTGCGGTGCATCCTTCAACCAGTTCGTTCCCCATTCCCGAAGATACTGCCTGGTCAATTCCTGAAACACGAGACCCCCCAGAATGTAAAATCGGGGTGGTTTCCCAATCGTGTACGGCTCGATGACATAATCCTCGGAGGATCGCCGGAACAACTCTACGTTCAGCTGTTTGCGCTCTCCGTTCCGAATCACGGTCATTGTCACGTGTTGACCGCAATAGGCCTCGGTCGTGGTTAGATGAGTGATGGAAAGCTTGCCATAGATCGGGTGGAGGTAATTCCCGTCCGGGTCGACCTGTTTATCTCCAATGGCGATGAGAACGTCACCCTGTTTGACACCGGCTTTTGCGGCGGGCCCGTTCTGGTCCACCTGATTGATGTAAACGCCGCCATCGGAATCCTGGAGCTTCATATATTTGCGAAGCTGAGGATCGCGGGTGGGGGAGAATCCAATGCCGGCTCGAGGAAAGCCCTTGTAGGGTTGGTGTTGGGCTTCGACAAGAAAATGCTCGATGACCGGACTGGAGATAGCGTCGACAGTCTGCGATCGACTATCGTACCGCATCAAGAATGCGGCCAGCCTGTTCTCTTTAACGATAGGCAGCGTAAAGCTATTTTCTCGAAACTGAAGCGGGCAGCTCATGCGAAACATCAGATAACCCGAATCTTCAAGTGCGTACTTGCCGACCTCGACACTCGTAACCAGCGCTCTCGTTGAAACCGGGGTCCCATTGGTTTCCAACTGCAGGACGGAAAGGTCATCGCCGGTCTTCACGTCGGTGGTGGTCTGCAGCGGCTGCATGCCCTCAAGAAATTTTGGATCCGGCGAGCTGAGGGTAGCCAGATTTGCCTCGTAATCGATCACCTGGACAGTCGCCACAGACTTCTCTCCGCTATCAGCCCTCTCCAGCTCTATATAGTCACTATTCTCAACGAGTTCAGCGGTAACGAGAATCTTGCGACCATCGATCAGGACTCCGAGGCCGCGGCGACTGAACGGAGCTTCTTTGCTCCAGGGACGCAAGAAGTCATAGGATTGGTTCGTAGAATTAACCCGGACCACCGAACCCTTTTGCTCAGGAGGTACCGGTTCTTCTTTTGGCGTCGGTTCGGGAGCCGCGACCACGGCATGGAGAAGCGCAAAAGAGAGCGCAATGGCTAAAAGTGATCTCATCGCGATTGGCCTCCTTCGACATATTGCTCCTTATGCACATCGTAATTACCCAAAATTCGATCTCTGGCTTGCTCGACAGCAGAACGCTCCAAGACCGCAGGACGAACACTTCCTACAAAATGAATGACGTAATAAGTGGACTTTTGCGCAAATGCGTCCGCGACGTCTTCTAGCCTGCGAATTTTCTTGTCATTGATTTCGTCTACGATTTGAAACCGGAGATCTGACAGATAAGCGTTCACCGGGTCCGGAAGAATGTTGGAAAGAACGATGACTTCAGGGTGATCCTTGTAGATCTCGTCTGTGACGAAGAAATCATAGTAGTAGCGCAGCCGCAGATCTTCGACTTGGTAGGAATCGATGAAATTTTTCGACAGGGGCTGGAAGACAAGCCCGCCGAACAGCACAAATCTGGGCGGCGAATCGTAATGATTTGCCTGAATAAGATAGGGCCAATTTCCCTTCAACCGGACTTCAACCGTCTGCTTTGTTTTGTCTCGCCAGATACTGAATTTGACCGTGTCGCCTTTGAACTTCCTTTCGACAATCTCCGGCATTTCAATGCGCTCACCGTCAAGTTGTACGAAGCCGTCGCTGGCGATTGGATGATCATCGATCGTCAGCAGAACGTCGCCTTGCCGCAAGGTTGCGATACTGGATCCCTCGGATGACACGGAGCTTACCATGACGCCTTGCTCATTGTCCGGGAGACCAAGTGCATGGCGCTCAGCCGGATTAAGGAGTTTAAAATAAGTGATCGAGAGGTCGACATAACCGTCGTAGTGGCCGCTCGAGATATCTTTGAGAAACCTTCGAATCACCGGCGTGGGGATCATGTAGCCAACGTTTTGGGCAACGTCTCCGCTATACCCTTGGAATGCTACGCCCACCACTTTGCCATCCTGCATCACCGGGCCGCCGGAGTTTCCCGGGTTGATCGCAGCATCGAGCTGCACGGCCAGATGGGAATCGATCGCCGAATGAGTATAAGTCTGGAAGTCGATCCGCGAAATAATCCCGCGTGTCACAGATAACCGGTCTCCCCCAATCGGATAACCGTACACGCTCACCGGCGACTCAATAGTCGGAATTCCTCCAAAACCGAGCGGACGCGTATTTTGGAAGAAGCCTTTATCGAGGACCCGTAGCACCGCCAAATCGCAGTCGTGGCCGACAAACTGCACGACTGCTGGATACCGCTCCGGATCATCCTCTTTTTCGACCACGATGAATCGCGCGTTGCTGACAACGTGAGCGTTGGTAAGAATTCTGTTGCCGTCGATAACGAAACCGGCGCCGACTCCCACAGTCATCGATCCGGGATTCCATGGCACCTTGTAGTCCTGTTCCTGGGATGTTGCGGTGATTCGGACAAGACTCTTCCGGATGTCAACTCCTTTGGGAATCTGCGCAACAGCGTTCGTTACGATGAAAAAGACTACGAGAGCTAAACTGCGAGTCATCGGTGTGAGTCGGGAAAGTGGCTCAGAAGCGCCTGCTCGTCAACGAGCGTTATCCTCACACGTTGAATCTGAATTCCAGAACGTCGCCGTCCTTTACCACATACTCTTTGCCCTCGATCCGTAGCCTTCCGGCTTCCCGGCTCTTTGCGAACGAGCCGAGTTGAATCAGTTCATTGAAGTGAACAGTTTCTGCGGCGATAAAACCACGCTCGAAATCTGAGTGGATAACGCCGGCTGCCGCTGGGGCCTTATCGCCCTCGTGGATCGTCCAGGCACGCGTTTCCTTTTCTCCAGTCGTAAAGTAAGTGCGAAGCCCGAGCAGATGATACACGGCGCGAATCAAGGCGCCGGCGCCACTCTCGCTCACCCCAATGCCTGAAAGATATTCGGAAGCCTCTTCGGGTGATAAGTCCACCAGTTCGCTTTCAATTTGCGCACTGATCACTACCGCCTCGGTCGCCAGATGCGTGCGTATGTAGCTGGATACGGCCGCGACGTACTTGGCTGCCGCACTGCCGGTGCCATCGGCCGAGATCCCGGCGAGATCCGATTCCGCGACGTTGCATGCGAAAATTGTCGGTTTTGCAGTGAGCAAAAAGAATGATCGCAACAAAGGCCGTTCCTCCGGGCTGATGTTGAGCGTGAGTGCAGGCTTCCCGCTATTCAAATGCGGAATCAGCCTTTCCAGCAGAGCGGCTTCCGCCTTTGCATGTTTGTCCCCGGCCCGGACCTGCTTCTGCAATCGCTCTGAACGCTTCTGAACCGATGCGAGGTCGGCCAGGATCAACTCGGTATTGATCACCTCAATGTCGTGGATCGGATCAACCAACCCGCTCACGTGATGAATGTCACCGTTCTCGAAGCAGCGAACCACCTGCACGATGGCATCAACCTCGCGGATATGGCTAAGAAATTGGTTACCCAGACCTTCTCCCTGGCTCGCGCCTTCGACCAGGCCGGCGATATCCACAAACTCGATCGCCGCCGGTACCGTTCTGGCCGATTTGGACAGCTTCGCCAGAGCACCGAGCCGTGGGTCGGGCACCGACACCACTCCTTGGTTCGGCTCGATCGTGCAGAAGGGATAGTTTGCTGCCTCAGCCTTCCGGGTGCGCGTTACCGCGTTGAAAAGGGTCGACTTTCCTACGTTCGGCAACCCAACGATTCCTGCGCTCAACATAAAGCGCGGAACGTAGCGCGGCACTCGGCCCTAAGCACGTGAAATCTTGACTTTCCCGGGGCCGCTTCTACGATCGCGCCAGAAGCAAAATCATCGATATGGCTGTACTAAATTCTCCGACCGGAAGTGACACGGGGTTGCCTTCGAACATGGCTGCCGGACTTTGTGCGATTTTTCATCTAGTTGGAGGGATCATCTTTTACTTCATTGAAAAGAAAGATCTCTTCGTTCGTCATTGGGCTGTGCAGGCTATCTTTTTTGGTGCCGCATGGGTTGGATCTTTCCTCGTTATCTCAGTTTTATCTGGAATCCTGAGTCACCTTCCTGGTATCGGTATCATTTTCGCACTGCTCTTTGCCTTGTTATGGTTCGTTGTCTGGCTGGGCGGAGTGATCCTTTGGATCGTAGGGATCATCAAGGCTTTCCAGGGTCAGAAGTGGGAATACCCGATCATATCCGAACAGGGCAAAAAATACTTTCCGAACCTCTCGTAGTGGCTGGTGGCTAGTGGCTAGACCAAGGGGCCACCGTTGTTTTCCCGTGGTAAAGCCATGGTCGCAAAGCCGAAGTCGGTTCCAATCTTCGGGAGAAGCCTTATCCCTAGCCACCAGCCACTAGCCACTGACCCCTACCGGTGCACGGATTTTACTGCGTCAACCAACGGCTGAACAAACTCCTGAATACGGTACGGAAGTTGTGCATCGTTCCCGAATTCGCCAATTCGGCGAACGATTGCACTGCCGACGACGACCGCGTCAGCCAGAGACGCTACTTGCCCGGCTTGCGCCGCATTCGAGATCCCGAAACCGACGGCGATGGGCAGGTCCGTTGCCCGTCGAATCATCGCAACATGTTCACCTATCGTTTGTGATAGTTTTTCCCGTTCGCCTGTGACTCCCTCACGAGATACGTAATAGACGAAGCCGCTCGCTTTGGAAACGATCTGTCTGATGCGTTCTTCGGATGTCGTCGGCGCTACAAGGCGAATCCGGTGAAGGATTTTCTCCTGATTGTCGGCCAATAGTGTTTCATCCGGCGGCAAATCCAGGAGAAGTAAACCGTCGGCTCCGGCCATGGCCGCGTCGCGTTCGAACTTTTCGAATCCGTATTGAAACAGCGGGTTGAGATAGCTGTATAATATGATCGGGAACTCCAGCTTTTTCCGAATATTGGCAATGGTCTTCAGCAGTTTCGGGACCGTTGTGCCCGCGGCCAAAGCCCGTTGCGCACCGAGTTGATTTGCCAGCCCATCCGCTAAAGGGTCGGAGAATGGAACCCCGATTTCCAGGAAATCGACTCCCGCCGCGGATAAAGCGATCGCGATATCCACGGTGCGATCCAGCGTTGGATCTCCTCCGGTAATGTAGGCCATGAATCCGCTGCTGCCCTGCTTCCGAAGCTGCAAGAACCTGTGATCGATCCGGTTGTCCATAAGTTCCTCATAAGGCTGTTGGGGAGCTTTTCAATTCAAGAAGCCAAGAAGTCAAGAATTCAAGAATTCAAGGAATTCCGTCGTCCCTTTTGCCTAATCCTTTTCGGTCCACCGTCGCGGCGACCACCTTTCGAATGTCTTCCAAGCGGGGGGAAGCTCGGAATAACGGCGGGTTTACCCGGAACTTTTTGAATTCTTGAATTCTTGAATTCATAAACTCATGGGTGCACCTGCCCTTCACTGCGGCGCTGCTAGCCGGAGGCAAATCTCGACGTATGGGTCGAGATAAGGTTTTTCTTCCGGTCGAATGGGAAGGAAAATCTGTGCCACTATGGGATCGGCAATTGTCGGTTCTAAAAGCGGTTGCACCGGCAGAGCTCGTTATTTCCGGTCCGCGCAAAAAGGGGTATTCGGGATCGATCCCGGTGTATGCTGACGAGTGGCGCGGTGTGGGCCCATTAGGCGGGATAGCGACATGTCTAAAGCGAATCAATAACGGCCTGCTCCTCGTCCTGGCGATCGACCTGCCGCACGTTCAGCCCTCATTTCTGCAAAGGCTGGTAGCCGGAACCGAAGCTAACTGCGGCATCGTCCCAATCCTCAATGACCATTTCGAGCCATTGATTGCCATCTACCCAAAAGCCGCACTCGAACTGGCCGTCGCTCAGCTCAGGAAACGTGACTACGTCCTCCAGCATTTTGTAGCACTACTGCTGGAGCATCGCCTCGTAACTGGCTGCGAAGTCGAGACCAGCGAACAGTATCAGCTGGAGAACTGGAATAGACCCGAAGATCTTTCTAACCCGCAATGAGCTCGTGGCTTCGGATTTCGCGTGATTTTTGCGGGTTAAGCGCGGAACCGATCCCGAAGGACGGTCACACTCCCTCGATAGAACCCCTT
>DASZGG010000132.1:0-4341 GCA_035939025.1 Chthoniobacterales bacterium
ATGTTGCGATGATTCAGCGAGCCATTGAGTTGAGCTTTGTCTGAGCGCTAGAAATCAAGAAGTCAGGAGTTCAGGAGTTACAGAATAGACCGCTGGATCGCGGCTGTGCACATGTTTCGGGCGCCCCATGCTTTGCAAACGCCGACACGCCGACACGCCGATACGTTTCCCCTAGCCGCCGGCAGCACCGTCTCCGCCGGGTTTAGTCATCTCGATCGGGTCTAAAGCCCGGTTCAAGTCAGCTTCCGGTAAAACCTGCCTTTCCCGACAGATCTGACGAACCGTCTTTCCAGTTTTAGCGCTTTCTTTGGCAATTTCAGCGGCGCGGTCGTATCCAATAATTGGCGCCAAGCTGGTGACCATGGCCATGCTGTACTCCACCAGTTCCTGACAGCGCTCCCGGTTCGCGGTGATCCCGCTCACGCATTTGTCTTGGAATGCTCGAACCACGTTGGCCAACAAACGAATGCTCTCGAGAGTATTATAAGCCATCACCGGCATCATGACATTCAGTTCCAAATTCCCGTTTGCTCCGCCCCAACAGACGCTAGTATCGTTGCCGAACACCTGAGCAGAGACCTGCATGACCGATTCACACATCACCGGGTTGACCTTACCCGGCATGATCGAACTCCCGGGTTGAGTGGCGGGTAATTGAATCTCGCCGATGCCGCAGCGCGGCCCGCTGCTTAGCCAGCGAATATCATTGGCGACCTTGAACAGGCTGACTGCGAGCGTGCGCAATTCCCCGCTCGCCTCCACCAACCCGTCTTTGGCCGCTTGTGCCTCGAAATGGTTACGAGCTTCACGAAAGGCTATGCCGGTGCGATTCCAGAGATACCCCATCACTCGACCCGCGAATTCCGGGTGGGCGTTCAGACCGGTTCCGACGGCCGTTCCACCCAGAGCCAACTCTTCGACTGCTGCAATCGCGTTGCCTACGCGCAATTTACCGTGTTCGATCTGTTTAGCATATCCGCTGAACTCCTGTCCCAGCCGGACCGGGGTAGCGTCCATCAGGTGAGTTCGACCGATCTTGATGACATCCCAGAACTCCTGCGTTTTCGCTTCGAGCCCATGCTGCAGGTGCTCGAGGGCCGGCATCAGGTCGTTCCTGATCGATTCGCCCACGGCGACATGGATCGCCGTCGGAATCACGTCGTTGCTGGATTGGCCCATGTTGACATGGTCGTTCGGATGGACCGGATCCTTTGAACCGATCGGCTTACCGGCGATCTGACTTACGCGATTGGCGATTACCTCGTTCGCGTTCATGTTTGTGCTGGTACCCGAACCTGTCTGGAAGATATCAATCGGAAAATGCCTGTCCAAAGTCCCGTCGATAAGCTCCTCTGCAGCTTGAACGATAAGACGAGCTCGCTCCTGGTCGAGCCGAGACAGATCCCGATTTGCTTGCGCGGCAGCCCACTTAATGAGTCCCAGAGCACGAATGAAGGGACGACCGAACCGATAACCGCTCACCGGGAAGTTAAGGACGGCGCGCTGGGTCGTCGCGCCGTAAAGCGCATCGAACGGCACATCCAGAGTGCCCATGGAGTCTTTTTCGGGTCGTGTTTGCATAATAAGGATTGAGTACTCATCCGCCCGCCTCCTGAAAAATCAAAGCCGATTTCGACATCTCAGAGTGGAACACGGCGCTATTTCGTTCCGAAACAAAGCGGCACGAATAGCTGCACGATTATAATGGAACGCTTGATAGCTGGACTTATTTCCATAACAGTCATACATTGGTCTTTAATTTCATCAGATTCCAATCTTCATCAGCTTCATCTGTGTGAGCGAAACTCCTAATCATAATCTTCTGACCGTAAAGGAAACAGCCGAGTATTTACGGATCCCTCTCCCCACGGTATATTACCTCGTTCAACGAGGACAGATTCCCGCCATTCAAATCGGCGGGCGGTGGAGAATAAAGAAATCTTCTCTGGATCGAGACATTCTCCGCCAGGACAAACAGGGACAGCCGACTGTTTTGGTGGTCGATGACGATCCCGGCCTTCAAGAGTTATTTAAAACTTTTTTGAAAAAGATAGGATTTAGTCGCGTAGTTGTTGGCACGGCCAAGGAGGCGATCAGCAGCCTGCGAAAGCAAAAGTTCGATCTGATGTTTCTGGACCTCCAATTACCGGATGCGCCCGGAGATCAGGTCTATAAGACCGCCAAACAGATTGATCCCGATCTGAACGTTATCGTCATTACGGGTTACCCAGACAGCGAGGTGCTGGACAGGATCCTGCAGATCAGTCCCGTAACGGTTCTAAAGAAGCCGCTGAAGATCGACCAGCTAAACCAGACGGTGAAGATTCTTGGCCATACGACGGCAAGGGTGGAATCGTAGCGCGGCGGAGCGCAGTCGCAATCGTCCTCGTCCTCGTTCTTTTGACGCCGCTGGTTGCATGCAGCCGCTTGGTTCTACCACGTCGTGACACGGGCGTTCCCGCGCGTGATCCTCGACAATGCACGCGCGAGACGCCCATGTCACAACGTGAACAGCCCACGTAAGCGAAGGCTCCAGCCCTTTGATCGCTGATCGCCGAATGCGTGGGATCGGAACACCAGCCAGGAGGGCAAGAATTCAGCAAGCCAAGAAGCCAGAAGTCAAGAAGTCGAGCAGCGGAAACGATCGGCCGGCAAACAACTCGAAGCCCGCAAGCCCGGGGGAAAAGACACTATCAAACAGGACCGCCGCCAGCCGACCGGGCCTTCTTGAATTCTCGAATTCTTGACCTCTTGACTTCTTGGCTCGCTGCCTTCTTGAAAAAATCACGATTTCGGGTGGGCTTCGCGGTCAAGTTCTTCCGCAACTCGATGTTCCAGCTTACCCGCCTCGCTCGGATCACGCTTCGCGATCAAATCCAGCTCGACAGCTAGCTCTTCCAATTCTTCGCCTCCGGCCATCATCTGCAACAATCGCTCCCGCGTCATTTCGCCCTTCTTGAACGTACCATAGCTTGTACCGCGGTTGAGCACCGTGAAGGTATCACCGACGGCCCAAGCATGGTGGACGTTATGGGTAATAAATATTACACCGATCCCTTTCGTTTTTGCCTGCACAATATACTTCAAGACAACAGCTGCCTCCTTCACGCCAAGCGCAGATGTCGGTTCATCCAGGATTAGGACGCGCGCGCCGAAATAGACTGCGCGCGCAATCGCCACAGCCTGTCGCTCACCGCCCGACAATGTGCCAACCGCCTGATCCGGATCCCGAATCTTAATTCCGATCTTACTTAACTCCTCGTTCGTGATCTTGCTCGCTTTGCCGGAGTCAAATACCTCGACAGGTCCGAACTTTTTCTTTGGCTCTCTCCCGAGAAAGAAATTCCTGGTGATGCTCATTAACGGGAGCATCGCCAGATCTTGGAACACTGTTGCAATCCCCAGATCCAGCGCCTCTCTGGGAGAGGTTAATTCGACCGGCTTCCCTTCGAACTCGTATTGGCCCTGGGTCGGCTTGTGAACGCCTGACAGGATTTTGATCAGGGTCGATTTTCCTGCTCCATTGTCGCCTAGGAGACAATGAACTTCCGCAGCATCAATTTTTACCGAGATGCCTCGCAGCGCATTCACGCGACCAAATGACTTGGTAACGTCTTTGAGTTCAATTATCGCCATCGTTAGTGCTCCGCTAGGTGATTTTCTACTACCGGCTACGCAGCGCCTGTTGGCGAAGATAATTGTTTAACAATACCGCAGCCAGCAACATGGCGCCCAGGACTGCTTTGAACCAGTTTGTGTCAATGTTCGTATAAAAAATGCCTTGCTGCACCATTCCGAGGATTAGCGCTCCGAGCGTCGCACCAATGACAGAGCCGTAGCCGCCTGTCAGCAAGTTCCCCCCGATAACCGCCGAAGCGATTGCCTCGAGTTCTGCGAGTTCACCCCGAAGAACATCTGTCGACCCGGTGTCGAGCACCTGGATGGTGGCCAACAGCGTAGCTGTTGCCGCCGTCAGCATGAATAAACTGATCTTTACCCGTGCGACGGGTACGCCGACATTGCGTGCAGCCAGTGCGTCACCTCCCGCCGCGAAGATCCAGTTACCGTAGGGGGTGCGGAACAGCACCCAGCCTAAAACCAGCGTGAGACCCGCCCACCACCAGATCGAGATCTTGAGACCCAGGGGCGCTCCGCTGAAAATCGCCACCAGCGGATCGCCGCTCAGGTAAGTTCCCATACCCGATGCCCGGGTATAGTTCAACAAGGCGATCGTCAGACCGAACGTCAACCCGCGCAGCAAATAGAGCGACGCCAAAGTGATAATGAATGACGGCAGGCGAGTTTTAACAACTAACCAGCCATTAAAATAGCCAACCGCTA
>DASZGG010000133.1:0-25985 GCA_035939025.1 Chthoniobacterales bacterium
ACAGAGGTGCGCTGGCTCTCGCTGGGCGGCGAGAACGTAAGGCTTTTGGTGGCGGCCGCGGGACCAATGGAGTTTTCGGCCAGTCACTACACAGCACAAGACATCGACTCTGCCTACCATACTTTTGACCTTCACCCGCGAGCGGAAGTCATTCTTAACCTCGATTATCGCCAGCGTGGTCTCGGAACGGAAAGTTGCGGTCCCGGGACCCTCGAGCAATACAAGATTAAACCGGGCCGGTATGCGTGGAGCTATACATTGCAGCCGCTCGGTAACTAATCGTCCTCGTCCTCGACTTCTTTAGTTAGGCTGGGGCGAAATGTCCCGGAGGGACGGTGTGATCGTAGCCTGGCACGAAGTGCCTGGGACAGCGCCACCCCAAAAGAGCCGTGCCGTAGGGTACGGTGTGATTCGCGCAGGTTTGCGCACCGATTCGATGATTGGAGTGACGAAATTTCGAATTCAAAAGCACTTCGTGCCAGGCTACGATCGGTGTTGTCCCTACGGGACGCGCTGGCAGACATTTCGCAACAGCATCTACTGGTTATCACAAGTTAGCGCTTAGCGCTTCATCGTCGGTTGCTGGCGCTCGTCCCTTGTGCCGGCTCAACGCTAAACGGCAGATTTCCGCGCATAACGCCGGGAACGCCATTCCGACTGCGGCAGCGGATTTCGGGAGCAAGCTCAGAGCCGTCATCCCCGGCAACGTATTTGCCTCAAGGCACCAGAACTTCCCGGCCTCATCCATTCTGAAATCTGCCCGGCTGTAGTCTCGCAGTTTCAATGCATGGTGTACTCGCAATCCGAGTTCCTGGAGCAAGCAGGTTTCTTCGGACGAAAGATCGGCGGGGAAAATCTCCTCAGCACCCCCGGCCTGATACTTACTCTGGTAATCAAAAATCTCCGAGCACTTCGGAATGATCTCTCCAACAGCGAGCGCGCGGCTACCCAGGATTCCGACGGTGAACTCGCGGCCCGGTATGAACTGCTCAAGCATCACCTCATCATCATGACAATACGCTTCAGCAATAGCTGCGTCGAGGTCCTCCGCTCGCTTCACAACACTCAACCCGACGGTTGAGCCCTGTTTGTTTGGTTTCACGACGAGCGGAAGACCCAGGTCTCGAATGGCCGACTTTGGATCAACCGGCTCCATTAACCATCGGGGAGTCGGCACATTCGCTGCGACCAGCAGACGCTTGGCGAGATCCTTATCCATCGCAGCCACGCTCCCGATATGATTGCTTCCGGTATAACAGATACCAGCGGAATCGAACACGGACTGGATCGTTCCATCCTCTCCGGCTCCTCCGTGCAGAGCCAGAAAAACGACGTCTGCATTCATGAAATAGGATGGTTGCACGATTGATCCTGTCTTGGCTCGTATCACCTGCAAATCGTGTTCGTTCGGCGGCGCCGGCGCAACACCCCGGATAAGCAACGCCTCCTGTTCCTGGTCGGACAAAATGCCGCGAAAAGTGTCGACGGCGAGCACTTGGTGACCAACCTCCCGCAACGCCTTCGCAATTTGTGCCCCACTGGCAATCGACACATCGCGCTCGGAACTGTTACCGCCAAAAAGAACGGCTATTTTCATAATCGGAATCGGCATCAACTATTTTGAAAAGTCGAAAGAACTCGTATTAGCTGGCTGAGATTTGAGCGAACGACGATCTTCGACAAGCAAAAAAGTGTAAGCGAAGGCTCCAGCCTGCATCGCTCACAAATCCTTAGAGATTTGAGCGATGCAGGCTGTGGCTGCAGAATTCCCCGGCTGCGCCGGAATTCTACTGCTTTTGGAGAGAAGAGTTTCAAACACTTTGTCTCGATTCGCTTATTTTCAAAACCTGCCCAGCACCATATCCCTTCGCAGCATGGCAGTGCACAAATCTGGAGTCCGCCAGGATATGGTGCTGGGCTTTCTAACCCGCAATGAGCTCGTCGATTCTTAAAGCGTGCGATTTTTGCGGGTTAGCCTTTGCCTCCTTTCCGAAAAGAGCAAAGGCTGGAGCCTTCGCTTACGCAAGACGATACACTAATGGGCGGCCGGTTCGTCTACGGCCAACTGCTCCGGAGCTTCCGTTTTCTCTTTGCTCTCGCCAAAAAGTTTCATGATGACTGAGAAAAAAACCGGCGTCAAAAAGATGCCGAAAAGCGTCACACCGATCATGCCGCTGAACACGGCAGTCCCAAGCGCCTGTCGCATTTCTGAACCGGCCCCTGCCGCGCGAACCAGAGGAAACACCCCGAGCGTGAACGCGAATGAGGTCATGAGGATCGGACGCAAACGCAATCTCGAAGCTTCAACTGCCGCATCCTGGCGACTTTGACCTGCATCCATCTGCTGTTTTGCGTATTCGACGATCAGAATCGCGTTCTTACACGCCAACCCGATCAGAACTACGAATCCTATCTGGGTAAAAATATTGTTATCCGATCCTCGGATGTAGACACCGGAGATCGCGGCAAAAAGGCACATCGGAACGATCAAAATGATGGAGAGCGGCAATGACCAGCTTTCGTATTGAGCCGCCAAGACCAAAAACACAAACAGCGCGCACAGTGGGAAAATATATATCGCAGAGTTACCCGCGAGAATTTCCTGTAGCGAGAGTTCGGTCCATTCGTAACCAAATTGGCTTGGCAGCGTCTCGTTGGCCAGAGTCTGCATCACCTCAATAGCCTGTCCGGAACTCACGCCAGGCAGGGTGTTTCCGCTGATTTCGGCGGAAGGATAAATGTTGTAGTGCATCACCTTGTCCGGCCCGGTCACTTCATTTATATCCATCAGGGTCCCAAGTGGAACCATCTGGTTCTTATTATTCCGGGTATAGATTTGGCCGATAGATTCCGGCTGAATCCGATACTGAGCATCGCCCTGTACGTTCACCTGGTCGGTACGGTTCACGAAATTGAAATCATTGACGTAGGTGGATCCAAGGTAGGCCTGTAGAGTGTCGAATACGGAATTCAACGGAACATCCAAAGTCTGAGCTTTCCGCCGATCGATATCGAGGTAAAGCTGGGGCACCTGAGATCGGAAACTAGTGAATAAACCGACTAGTCCATGGCCCGAACCGGCCTTTGCGATCAATTGATCGGTAGCCGCTTGCAACGCCTCCAGTCCCGCGCCGCGGCGATCCTGGATCTGCATCTTGAAACCGCCGGCATTCCCTATCCCGCGCACCGGGGGCGGCGGAAAGACGAACACTCGGGCATCCTGGATCTGGGCGAACTTCTGACGCACCGCAGCCATGATGGCAAAGCCATTCAAACGCGGATCCTTGATCCGCTCCTCGAACGGTGCGAGTGGGAGAAAGGTTGTCACCGTGTTGTTGCGGTTGGTGCCGTCCAGTCCCGAATAGCCGGCGAACTCGACCGTATGAATAATGCCCGGGACTTTCAGAGCGATCTCTGAGATCTGTTTGCGAACCTCTTCAGATCGTTGGAGCGAGGCTCCATCCGGCAATTGGGCAAATGCGATAAGGTAGCCTTGATCCTGCGTCGGAATGAACCCCGCCGGCACAGTTTTGAATCCGAAGTAGGTCAGGATCAGCAAACCGGCATAGACCAGCAACGCGATCGCCGCTAGCCGCAACAACCTGCGCACGGTCCGGCTATATCCTTTCACTGTTGCATCAAATCCTCGATTGAAGAGACGAAAAAACCAGCCAAGGACCAGATCCAACATGCGCGTTAAGAGGTCTTTCTTCGCGTCGCGAGGCTTCAGCAGCAGCCCGGCAAGCGCCGGACTCAAGGTCAGCGAATTAAATGCCGAAATCAGCGTCGAAACCGCGATCGTCAGAGCAAACTGCCGATAAAACTGGCCGGTAATCCCCGTGATAAAAGCCGTCGGAATGAACACGGCGCTGAGCACGACCGCGATTGCGACGACAGCACCTCCTACCTGGTCCATGGCCTTCCGCGTTGCCTCCTTGGGGCGCATTCCCTCCTCGATATTGTGTTCGACCGCCTCCACCACGACAATTGCGTCATCAACCACGATACCGATCGCCAGCACGAGGCCGAATAGGGACAGATTGTTCAGTGAGAAGCCAAATACCGCCATGACAGCAAACGTTCCAATCAGGGAAACCGGAACAGCCAAAAGCGGGATAATCGTCGCCCGCCAGGTCTGCAGGAAAACCAGCACAACGATTAGCACCAGCAGCACCGCTTCAAAGAGCGTGTGGATAACAGCCTCAACCGATTGCTCGATGAACTGCGTCGGATCGTACACGATGGTGTATTCCAAGCCTTTTGGAAAAGACCGTGAAAGCTCCTTCATCATGGCTCTGACCGCATGGGCCGTCTTCACAGCATTGGAGCCAGGCAATTGAAATATCGCAAGCGCTTGAGCCGGCTTACCATCCAGGTAGGAAGATACATTGTAATCCTTCGCGCCAAGTTCGGTGCGGCCGACGTCAGCCAGATACACTATTTCGCCGTTGTCCCCGCGCTTGACGATGATTTGGCCGAATTGTTCAGGAGTAATCAGACGACCCTGGGTATTGATCGTCAACTGAAGGTTAGTGCCCGGAGGGGCAGGCTCCGCACCGAGACGCCCGGCCGCGACCTGGATGTTCTGAGCCTGAATCGCTGAAACAATATCGTCAGTCGTCAGGCTGCGAGCGTACATCTTGTTTGGATCCAGCCAGATTCGCATGCTGTATTCGCGAGCGCCGAAAACATTTACGTTCCCAACACCTTGCAACCGGGAAAGCGGATCGCGGACCTGGAGGAAGGCATAGTTACTGATGTAAGCCTGGTCGTAGGTGCCGTCCGGGGAGAGCAAATGCACCACCATCATCAGGTCCGGAGATTGTTTCTGCACCGTTACGCCCAAATTCCGGACTTCCTGTGGCAATTGCGGCGTGGCGATGGCAACCCGGTTTTGCACTAACACCTGAGCAATGTCCAAATTCGTCCCGGGCTGAAACGTTACCGTGAGCGTCATCGAGCCGTCCGCGGTCGACTGTGACAACATATAGAGCATGTTTTCAACGCCGTTGACCTGCTCTTCAATTGGCGTTGCCACGGTTTCCGCGACCACCTTCGGGTCGGCACCTGGAAAACTCGCCGTAACCTGCACCGTGGGCGGCGCAATCTCCGGATATTGGGCGGTTGGCAATGAAAAATAAGCCAGTAACCCGGCGATGACGATGACGATCGAAATCACCATCGCGAAAATCGGGCGTTCGATGAAGAAATAAGAGAATTTCATAATTCGTCTATGCTGATAGTGTCCTGTCCCCGAAATAGCAGGGACACTAGCGACCGCCTCCCGGTTTTGGTTGGTTCTGTTGGCTCCCTTGCCCTGGCGGCTGACTCTTCGCTTGTGGTGGTTGATTCACGCCCGTCTTCTCTTTCCCATCGCCGGCCGGTTCAATCTTCGTGGTGGTCTGCAGTTCGAGTTGATTCGAGACGAACTGATTCATATCGCCCGGCTGCGGACTGACTTTCGACCCTGGCCTGGCGTTGACGAGTCCATTAATGATCACTTGTTCATCGCCTTTCAGCCCGTTCCGAACCACCCTTAGTCCGTCAACTTCCGGCCCAAGCTCCACCGGTCGAAGCGCGACTACATTCTCTGCGCCCACAACAAGAACAAATTTTGTGCCCTGATCGGTACCCACAGCTCGGTCCGTGATGAGGATGGCCTGGTGCCTCGGACTTCCGGCTACCCGGATCCGAACGAAAGCTCCGGGAAACAGGAATCCATTCGCATTTGAGAAGAGACCGCGGATCTGGAGAGTCCCGGTAGAGGCATTGAACTGATTATTGACGAAATCGATTACCCCTTGATGGGGGAATCCCTTTTCGTTTTCCACCTGAAGATAGACCGGCACTTCCGCATACCGGGCATCAGCGAGCCTTCCCTCCCGGACTTGCTGCTGATATTTCAGGATCGATCGTTCATCCACATTAAAATAGGCGTAGATCGGATCGACACTCACGATATTCGTGAGCAGAGTCGAATCCGCCTGAACCAGGTTTCCCACCGTGACCAGCTCCCGGGCAATCCGCCCTCTGATCGGGGACGTGACCTGCGTAAAGGTCAGGTTCAATTTTGCCGATTCCACCGCTGCATGACCGGCCAGGACCTGCGCCGCTGCTTGATTCTTGTTGGAGAGCGCCGTGTCGAAATCCTCTTTCGCAATCACTCCGGTCTGCCGGAGCCTGTCTTGTCTGGCAAAATTCGCTTCCTGGAGCTGTTGGTTTGCCTCTGCCTGGCGCAGTTGAGCACTGACTTGATCCAGCGTGGCTTGATAAGGCCTTGGATCGATTACAAAGAGGAGGTCTCCTTTATTCACCAAATCGCCGGCCTTGAATGTGATATTATCAATGTACCCGCTGACGCGCGGGGTAATGTTGACGCTCTCAACGGCGTCAGTCCGGCCAGTATACACATCCCACTCGACGATATCTTTCTGAAGCGGCTTGGCGATGGTCACCGGCGGAGGGGGCGGTGCCGGGGGCGGTGGTTGCTTGTTACAACTCGAGAGCACAGCGCTGATTGCGAATAACGCTGAAATCACTGCGAGCGTTCCGAGTTGTCGATGTAGGTGAGTCATTAGCCTCCTTTAGTTGACGGAACGGTGAACGGCTTCGCACTGTTGCCGCGCGTTCTGTATTCGTTCTCATAAGTCGTCGGCTGCCGCTAGACAATACGAATAATGCGGGACGGGCTCCGGGAGCGCGTCCCTACCGCGAACTCCCGAACGAAAGTTTGTAAATGGTTCCGCTTTCGTCATCGGAAATGAGCAGATTGCCGTCCAGGTCGGGAATGACATCTACCGGACGGCCCCAGACCTGCTGCGTCTCGTCGTTCAACCAACCGGTCACCATATCCACCTGAGATCCAGGCTTGCCGTTCGGAAGCCACGGAAAAAAGATAACTTTATATCCGGTCTTCAAACTGCGATTCCATGAGCCGTGCAACGCGATGACCGCTCCGTTGAGGTACGGAAGAGGGACCTTTGTGGCTTGCAAAAATGAGAAGCCCAGCGGAGCAGAATGAGCCGGGATGCCTTTGTCGATCCGGGTAAAAGATTTCTCGGGAGCTCGCGACCACCCAGGATTCGTTTCATAATCGGGATCGAAGGGCATATGATCCAACCCTTTGTCTGGATTCGGGTTAGCAAAAGGCCAACCGTAGTTGGCGCCCTCTATCACATGAATAAACTCGTCGGGCGGATGCTCATCGACATACGACTTCATCAGTCGACCGTAATCGCTGGTCCTGTCTCCATCCCAGCCATTCCTAAAAGGGTATCGGATGTTATCGCGCTCATTCACGACTGCCCACAAGTCGTTTGTTCCTGGCACGAACGCCAAGCCTTCCGCGTTGCGAATACCACGCGCAACGAGTTCCCTGTTTCTCCCGTCGAGGTCGTAACGATAAATCGCGCATCGAAGAGGATCGCTTCTCGTATCAGCCGGATCTGCGTTGGTCGCCGACGCAATGTCCACGTAGAGCTTCTGATCCGGTCCGATTGTTATGTTCTTCAATTCGTGGCCATACGCTCCGCCGAGATTCGGGCTGCTTCTGTCAGGAAGGTTCGAAACCACAATTTCCGCATTTTTCCGTTCGAGCGGCCCGTTTGAGTAGAGGAACCGGCTGATCTTATTTGATTCGCTAATGTAAAGGTAAAGCGCATCGCCGATACGATGAAATACCATCCCATGAGGCAAGCGAAGTCCGCTGATGAGTTCGTACACTTCGGATGGGCGAGATTGCCTGATCAACAAGATTTTACCCATGCTCGGTTGAGAGACCAGAATATCTCCATTCGGACTCACCGCCAGAAACCGCGCGCCCCGCACTCTGGCCAACACGGAAATCGTCGCTCCTACGGGCACCGTCAAGATGCGTTCCCGATCGAATGGTGAGGTTCGCCATTGCTCGGGCACTGCCACTTTCACAGGCACTTTTCCTCCAGCCTGTGTTCCAGATTCGCCTAAGGTCGAGGTGAACCCTCCGAGGAACAAAATGATTAACAGGCCAAAGAATCTTTTCATCGGTATTTCTCGTAAGCGAAAGCTCCAGCTTTTGCCCTCGGGTCCCTTTTCCGGGTCGGCTTCCGTTCTGGGGGGAACGTATCGGCATATCGGCGAGTCGGCGTATCGGCGTTTGCAAAGCTTCGTCAACTTCGTCGAGACCTCCTGGTCATTCCAGCCCTGTCGAAAAGCAGTCTTACTCCCCAGACGCCGATACGCCAATACGCCGACCTGCCGACACGCTTCCCTTGCCGACGGCCCATTTTGGTCGCAACAATATACCTGCTATTTCGGGGACAGGACACTAACCACTATGATGCCGAACGATATTCAACAACATTTCGCAGGACAGCTCAGCGAGATCCGTCTGCAAGGATTGTACAAGACCGAACGTGCCATCAGAACGCCGCAACGGGCGCATATCCGGACCTCGGACGGCAACGATGTATTAAATCTTTGTGCGAACAACTACCTAGGGCTGGCTGATCATCCGGAGGTAGTTGAAGCAGCACAGGCCGCGCTCGAGCGCTGGGGATTTGGGCTTGCTTCTGTCCGTTTTATCTGTGGCACGCAGGAAATCCATAAGGAACTGGAAGCGGCGCTCAGCCGATTTCATCAAACGGACGATACAATTCTGTACGGGAGCTGTTTTGACGCAAATGGAGGGTTATTCGAGACTCTTCTGTCGAACGAAGATGCGGTGATAAGCGACGAATTGAATCATGCGTCAATCATCGACGGTATCCGGCTCTGTAAGGCGCAACGCTACAGGTTTCGGCACGACGACATGAACGACCTCGAGACGAAACTCAGGGAGGCCCAGGGTTCCCGTTATCGATTGATCGCCACCGATGGAGTGTTCTCAATGGACGGCACCATCGCAAAATTGAAAGAAATCTGTGATCTGGCAGAAAAGCATCATGCGATGGTCATGGTGGATGAGTGCCATGCCGCCGGCTTTATGGGCAAAACCGGGCGCGGTACGCCGGAATACCATGGGGTTATGGGCCAGGTCGACATCATCACCGGCACGCTTGGAAAGGCCTTGGGCGGAGGCACCGGCGGGTACACAGCCGGTCGGAAGCCGATTATTGATCTCCTTCGCCAACGTTCCCGGCCGTATCTTTTTTCCAATAGTTTGACGCCGTGTATTGTCGCCGCTTCCCTTAAAGCGATCGAAATCGCTTCACGTTCGACCGAACTGCGTGACCGTTTGGAAGAGAACACGCGATCGTTCCGAGCCGGCCTCATGGACAACGGGTTGGCGATCCGACCGGGAAGCCATCCGATTGTCCCGGTGATGATCGGCGATGCCGCCCTCTCCCAAAAGGTGGCTGACCGGTTACTGGCGTTGGGCATCTATGTGATCGGCTTCTTTTATCCCGTCGTGCCACAAGGGATGGCTCGAATCCGAACTCAGGTTTCCGCAGCGCACACGAGAGAGGACTTGGAGTTTGCGGTACAAAAATTCGCTCAAGTCCGCAAAGAATATCAGCTTTGAGCATTTGGGCTCGTAAGCCTGCATCGCTCACAAATCTCTGAGGATTTATGATCGATGCAGGCAAGCCGCTACAAATCGCTCCACTGAAGAATGATTTTTCCGGACTGACCGCTTCTCATGAGCTGAAAGGCTTCTTCGAATTCCAAATGTGGAAAGCGGTGGGTGATCACCGGCGAGATGTCGAGACCGGATTGAATCATCGTCGTCATCTTGTACCAAGTCTCATACATTTCTCGCCCATAGATTCCTTTAATCGTGAGACCATTGAAGACGACGAGATCCCAATCGATCGCCGCGCTTTTCGATTGAATACCGAGTAACGCTATCTTTCCTCCGTGGCACATGGCGCCCAGCATACTGTTAAGCGCATCATTGTTGCCTGACATTTCCAGTCCCACGTCGAAACCTTCCTTCATCCCGAGGTCACGCATGACCTCCTTGAGAGGCTCCTTCCGTGCATCCACCGCTACCGTTGCGCCTAACTTCCTGGCAAGCTCGAGACGGTAGGGGTTTATGTCGGTAATTGCCACATAACGGGCGCCGGCATGTTTGGCAATTGCGGCAGCCATGATCCCTATCGGTCCGGCGCCGGTAATCAAAACATCTTCGCCCAGCACATCAAAAGAGAGCGCCGTGTGAACCGCATTTCCAAGAGGATCAAAGCAGGAAAGCACGTCCAATGGAATCTTTGAGTCGGCTAACCAGACATTTGTCTGGGGAATAGAAAGGAATTGGGAAAACGCTCCCGGCCGGTTGACGCCTATCCCACTTGTCTTATTGCAAAGGTGCCGGCGCCCCGCGAGACAGTTCCTGCATCGCCCGCAAACGATATGTCCCTCGCCTGTCACGATCATGCCGGGCTGGAAGTCGATAACATGACTTCCGACGGATTCGATGATTCCAACGAATTCGTGACCGATCGCCATAGGCGTCGGAATAGTGCGCTGCGCCCAGGAGTCCCATTCATAAATGTGGACGTCGGTCCCGCAAATCGACGAACGAAGAACTCGAATCAAAACATCAAACTCGCCTACCGGCGGAATAGGGATCTCTTCCAACCAGAGCCCCGGGCCACGTTCTCGTTTCACGAGTGCCTGCATTGATCTCATCGTAAGCGGTTCTCTTTGCGGGTCCTTAACATCGTTGGGCGGGGATTTTTCGCAAGTAAACGAAAGCTCAGGCCTTTGCCTTCTTGCCGATGTGGGGCAAAGGCTGGAGCTTTCGCTTACACTTGCCAACCTGCCCTCTCACCCCTCACCCCTCACCTCTCACGTCCCCCTCTCACCTACCCGGCACACCATGAAGGCAAAGGCTGGAGCCTTCGCTTACACTTGCCAACCTGCCTGCTCACCTCTCACCTCTCACCTCTCACCTCTCACCCCCAACCCCAACCCCAACCCCCCCACCTCTTCGCTGCCGTTCTACGAACAAGTATGCTAAAATCAGACCGTGCGCCTTTTAGCCCTTGACCCAGCGCTTCGGAACTCGGGGTATGCGATCCTTGACAGAAAGGGATCCAGTATGTGTGCGATCAGTTATGGGGTCATCCGGAACCAGGCACAATTGTCGATGCCGGGTTGCCTCGTGGAGATTCATCGTCAGATTGACGAGCTGATCCGGCTTCATCGCCCGGAAGCCTGTGCCGTCGAAGGGTTGATCTACGTCCAGAACACACGCACCGCGATTACGCTTGGAGCAGCTCGGGGATCTGCTCTGCTCGCAGCTGCCCAACACGGGCTGGCAATTTACGAATACCCGCCAAGACGGGTTAAGCAGGCAGTTGTGGGCCACGGAGGGGCGCAAAAGGCACAGATCTCATTTATGGTGCGGTCGATCCTGGGGCTCAATGAAACACCGGAAGCCGACGCTGCCGACGCACTGGCCATCGGTCTGACTCATTTTCAGATGCACAGCTCGCCGCTTGTGGTGCACCAGGCAATTCGTCCACTATGAAAATCGAGTGGTTAGGCCGGATTGACTACCAGACCGGTCTTCGAATCCAGGAGCAAAGGCTCGAAAGTTGCCTGAGCAACGGCGCCGAGACCGTGATTTTGCTCGAGCACGAGCCGGTCTATACGATCGGCCGACTCCCGGACAAATCGAGCTTGCGCAACGTGAGCCGGCTCCCCTATCCCGTGTTCGAAACCAACCGGGGCGGACAGGCTACCTATCACGGACCGGGCCAGATTGTTGGATATCCGATCGTCAACCTGTGCATTCGCGGCCGGGATTTGCACCATTATCTGCGGAACTTGGAAAACCTCCTTATCGATTTACTTGCGGATTTTGGACTGCAGGGAGTCAGGGTCGACGGAAAGACCGGTGTCTGGATTCAGGATCGGAAAATTGCGTCGATTGGCGTTGGCGTTCGTAGGTGGGTGACGATGCATGGATTTGCTCTTAACGTTGCGAGTGACCTGAGCGGATTTCAAAATATCACGCCGTGCGGCCTCTCAGGCGTGACGATGACGTCGATCAGCAGCGAGTTAGGAACCGAGGTCTCACTGCAAACGGTCCGGGAAAATCTGGTTCCTCACCTGAGCCGCAATCTTGGGCCGGGGGATAGTAGTGGCTAGTGGCTAGTGGCTGGTGGCTGGTGGCTGGTGGCTGGTGGCTGGGGCTATTGCGGGCACGGTGGGTGGAAAGTGCAAATCCACCGCAATCGAACCGCGAAGACACACGCATCGACACGAATAGTCCAGCCACTAGCCACCAGCCACTCCCCCCTACCGGCGCAGCGCGGGAATATTACCGATCCAGGTAACGATCAGCGCGAGGATCATGGTACACCCGAACAGGCTGGTAGCAATATCTCCGGCGCTATCGGCGGGTAGAAACAAGAGCAAGAACGAGACCAGCCCGCCGAGATAAACAAGGGTTCCGACGAGACCAAAAACTATTCGCCCAACCTTAGACCGGTTCGTGAAGACCAGCGACATCGGGAACACGGCGCTGACAAAAGTCAAACCCAGGAAGTCCAGGCTGATCTGCTTAAGTAACAGCCCGGCGGCCAATAGTGTCAGCCCGACAAGCACACCGCCACCGACCACGATGGCCTCCCGTTTCTCACCAGACCCCAGCGAACGACGAGCAAATCGATCAAACAACAGAAACAGATTTCCAACGCCTCTCGCTACCCAGATCCACAAGACGAACAGACAATAGACCGCAACTAGAGCAAAACCAATCGGCGCCAGCCGCCCCACGAAGGTAACATTTGCGAGTTGCATTAAGACCAGAAGCCCAATCACGATCAGTCCTCGACGGCCGCGCCCCAAACGCTCCATCGTGAAGCTGTATTTGAGGTACGCGCGGTAAAACGGAGATCGTGCACGAAACGCATGCAGCAACCCCTCTCGTGCCTCCAAATGTTCCGGATCGATACGAAGAGCCGCTAGAAAATGCCGTTCAGCGGCACGTCCATCTCCTTTCTGAAGCGCCAGCGTCCCCGCTGACGAGTGGGTCGACGGATTCTCCGGATTCCTGGCCAATAATCCGCGAATTTCCGCATCGCTTTCTTCCAGCTTGCCTTGCATACGGAGCGCGTCTGCCAGGTTGTCTCCCGCGGCTTCGTTTTCGGCGTCGAGCGCAAGAGCTTGACGAGCGGCGCGCTCTGCCTGCTGCGGTTTACCTGAAATCAGCATAACCACCGACTCCGCGACATAGGAATCCGCAGAGTCGGGCGCCAGGGTTCTTGCTTGCTCGACTTCGCGCATGGCCTCTTTTGTGCGGCCGAGCAGTACCAAAATATTCGCGCGCTGCGCATGATAGAAAGCTCGATTCGGTCGCAGCCGCAGCGCCTGATCAATCATCGACAACGCTTCTGAACGATTCTTCGGATCGTGCATCAAACATGTCGCCAAAAAAAAGAAACCTTGTGGATCCTGCGGATCGTTCTGGATGGCCTGTCGCAAGTAGGATTCGGCCTCCCGGTACCTGCCCTGCTTCACAAACAAAATTGCCCGCGTGAAAGGTTCGCTCATTTTCGAATTCCTAAAAATGTCAACACATCGTCGTAGAACCCTCCCTGGTTGGCGTAAAGCGCATAATTTTTTGCGCTTTCGAACCACGCGCGCGTAGACGCCTTCATGCCTTTGCAAGCCTGGAGAAGATCCTCCGTGGTCAATGGAACAACCCGGCCTTCCTTCATGGCTCGCGAGAGGACTCGCTCTGTCGCAATATCAAAGATCGATTTCAAGTCAGCACCTGAGAATTCCTTCGTCCGCTTTGCCAACGCCTTTGCATCAAGACGTTCCAGCGGCTTATCACGTCCCAAAATCGTGACGATCGCTTCCCGCGCCGGTTCGTCCGGTGGCGGCACAAAAATGACACGGTCGAAGCGGCCCGGCCGTCTAAATGCAGGGTCAAGATGCCAGGGGGCGTTGGTTGCGCCAAGTATGAGAATTCCCTCGTTGCTACCAATGTTTCCATCCATCTCCGCCAGGAATTGGTTGATGACGGTCCGAATCGCGCTTTCGCGGAAATCTTTTCGATCCGCGGCCAAGGCGTCCACTTCGTCGAAAAAGAGAATTGCCGGAGGATTATCTCGAGCCAACTGGAACAATTGGTGCAAATTTTTTTCGCTATTCCCTATATAAAAATCCAGAATCTGATGAATGCCGACCGAGATGAAGTTGGCTTGAATTTCGCCCGCAGTCGCTTTGCTGATCAAAGTCTTGCCACAACCCGGAGGCCCGTAAAGCAGCACGCCGCCCCCAAGCTTTTTGCCGTACGCTTTGAAGAGCGCACGGTTTTTAAGCGGGTAAATGATCTTCATCCGAATTTCTTCTTTGATCTCCTCCATGCCGCCGACGCTTGCGAAAGAAACCTCCGGTCTCTCGAGGTCGGCGAACTCGCTCGCATCTCCATCGAGCTCCACAGATGATTCCCGGGCGTCCGACTCGGCAACTGGAACGTCGGCCGGCGTTGTCGGGGACTCAATCCGGATATCCCGGTCGAGTACCGGATTTCGCATATTTGGGTTCAGCCCGAGCGCATTCTGATAATATTCTGCCGCTAAAGTCTGATCGCCTTCGGCAAGTGCCAAACGAGCGAGCAAAATCCAAGCCTCTGCGAAAGAGGGTTTCGCCTTGACCAACGCTTCGGTACGCACCACCGCTTCAGAAATATTACCACTCAAATAGAGGGCGCCGGCAATGCCAAGTTTGGCTTCCGCATTGGCAGGGTCATATTGGAGAACCCGATCAAACGCCGCTCTGGCTTCGTCGAAATTCAATTCGTCCAGACAAGTCTGACCGAACAAAAGAAGCAGCGGAACGTTCTGCGGCGACAAAACAAGAGCTTCGCGGAGTGAGTCGAGCCTGGGCGTCATGGTAGAACCACTAAACTCAAGAACTCAAGCACTCAAGAACTCAAGTACTCAAGAATGCTGCGATTCGGACCTCGGCACGACTATGCGTTCTTCTCGACTTCTCGACTTCTCGACTTCTCGACTTCTTGAGTTCTTGAGTTCTTGAGTTCTTGAGTCCTTGAGTTCTTGAGTTCATTTTCCTCGGCATGCCCCCGATATCTGATTCAGCCGAATGGCTCGAAGCGGACGGTCTCGGCGGATTCGCCAGCGGGACCACCACCGGAATCCGCACGAGACGTTACCACGCATTGCTCCTAACCGCGGCAAATCCACCCTCCGGTCGAACAGTTCTGGTGAACGGATTTGACGCTTGGATCGAAACAGGTCGCGGCGATTACTACCTCTCCTCACAGCGGTATGCCCCGGACGTTATTCATCCGGATGGAACGACGCACCTGACGAAATTTGAACTTCGGCCATGGCCCAATTGGCGCTTTGAACTTTGCGACAACCTGGCGGTCGAACATGAGCTTTTCGTGCCGTTCCGAGAGTCGGCGGTCGTCCTACTCTGGCGATTGGTCGGCGACCCCGGGAGCAAAGCAAAACTCTCGGTCAGACCGTTTCTTTCCGGCAGAGATTTTCATGGAACTCATCATGAGAATAATTCGTTTCACTTCGATCCGGATCTCGGTCGCGATCAAGTTCGATGGAAGCCGTACAACGACTTACCCACTGTCGTCGCACGATCGGGTGGTACCTATCGTCATTCGCCGGTGTGGTATCGAAATTTCCTCTATGTTGAGGAGCGAGCGCGAGGCTTGGATTATCTGGAAGATCTAGCGAGTCCCGGTGTGTTCGAATGGGATCTACGTAAGGAGTCAGCAGAGCTGATCTTTTCCGCCGAAGGTTTCGCGGATATGAGTAGCGACGATGGTATCGAAGTCGCGGACAAGCTTCGAAGCCTGGAGCTTGCGCGTCGCCAAAAAGTCTCATCTCCTCTCAATGTCGCCGCCGGGAGTTATTTCGTGAGGCGCGGCTCCGGAAAGACCATTATAGCAGGGTATCCATGGTTTGGTGACTGGGGCCGGGACACGTTTATATCTCTGCGAGGGTTGTGTCTTGCCTCAGACGATCTCGCAACAGCTCGGGATATCCTGGTGGAGTGGGCGGGAACCGTTTCCAGGGGAATGTTACCAAATCGTTTCCCGGATCAAGGCATCGAGCCGGAGTTCAATTCTGTCGACGCGTCTCTTTGGTACATCATTGCCGTCTATGAGTATCTCCGTGCCGCTGCGAGCGAGCCGGATATTGAAGATGGCAAGGTTTCCGCAAAACTCAAGCAAGCGGTCGAAGCTATTCTTTCCGGATACTCCGCAGGAACACGGTTTCAAATTCGGGCCGATGTAGACGGCTTACTTGCAGCAGGTGAACCGGGTATCCAGCTCACCTGGATGGACGCAAAGGTGAATGGCTATGTTGTCACACCGAGGATTGGTAAGCCGGTGGAAGTACAAGCGCTCTGGATCAATGCGCTTTGGGTTGGTCAATCGTTTTCTTCGAAGTGGCAACCCTTGTTTAAGAAAGCATTAGAGGCCTTTGCAACTCGTTTCTGGAATGACGCCAGGGGTCAGCTATTCGACGTTGTCGACGTTGATCATCGGAGAGGCGCGATGGATTCGTCGGTTCGTCCAAACCAGATTTTTTCGGTCGGTGGGCTGCCACTGGTTCTGCTTCCGATGGAGCGCGCTCGGCAAGTCGTAGATGCTGTCGAGGCGGCACTTTGTACGCCGCTGGGTTTGCGATCACTGGCTCCTGGGGAGCCCGGATACGCTCCACGTTATGAAGGTGACCCATGGCGGCGGGACACTGCTTATCATCAGGGCACAGTTTGGCCATGGTTGATCGGGCCGTTCGTCGAAGCGTGGATTCGGGTTCGAGGCGAGACGACGGATGCGAAGAGACTGGCAAGACAACAGTTTTTCGCGTCATTGCAGAGTCATCTCGATCAAGCCGGGCTCGGACATGTGTCCGAGATTGCAGATGCCGAACCACCCCATACGCCGCGCGGCTGCCCATTCCAAGCCTGGTCGCTCGGAGAACTGCTGCGTCTCGATCGAGTAGTTTTATCCGAGACGTCCGGTAGCCTGCTTGTCTCACAAATCCTGAGAGATTCGTGAGGCATGACGCGCTCTTGCGCACTGGTAGGGACGCGCTCCTGCGCGATCCGGCGTTGCGAGTCCATAGAACGAGACACAAAAAAAGAGAGCGGCAATTTAGATTGAGGCATCCTGGCGACGTGCTGAACGTGGCGTTCAGCAAAATCAGGCCAATGAGTAAAAGGAAGCTTTCCGGACTCGCAACGCCGGATCGCGCCGGATCGCGTCCCTACCATGCGCGACGCCGGAGCGCGTCCCCTACCAGCGCGCACCACATTTGTGCGCCCTATTACCCCTGCGATGACGCAGACGCCAAGATCAAATCCAGCACGGCAAGTGTTCCAATCAACTGTCCGCCATCGTTTGCCACGACCGCTTCCCGATCGGGAGTCTGAGCGAACTGCAGCAGCGCTTGTTCAACCGAGTCGTCCGCCTTCATAATCATACAAGGCAATATTCGGAGCTCGCTCACTGTGGATTCGAGCCGCACTTTTCCCTGGTGCAGCCAATCGAGCGCGAAATCGAGGCGCAGCCAACCCTTGCACCGCATTTCGGCGTCCGCCACAGGTAACATGGTCGCGTTGTCTTGCTTAAAGCTTTTCAGAGCGGCAAGAATCGAATCGGTATCCCGAAGAACGACTGTGCCAACCCGCATAAAATCTCCTACGCGCTTCTGGAGAAGCGACGGCGAGGCCCGATTCACGATTGCCTTCCGCTCCTCAAGGGTCAGGTACTTGACTGAGCTTCGATTCAGGAAGTAGCCCAGCGTAAGGCTGTTCTTCGTCAACGCCTCAAATGTTGCCTTATCCAGCGCCAGGAGCGTGGTTGGCTCAAGGGCGATCGCGTCAAACTTGCGCCTGGTGTTTTCCAGCAGTTCACGCTCACCGAAGTGTTCACCCGGTATCAGTGTTCGAGCCGCGCCGGCATGATCATCAATCTCTACCTTCCCTTTCTCGAGCAGATAAAAAGAAAATGCAGTGTCTCCAATATGATAAACTGGATCACCCTTCTCCAAGTGGACGCGTCCAACGACATTGGTCGTTTTAACATCCAGCAAACTAATGTCCCGAGGGAACAAGAGCTCCAGATTCCATTCGAAGAATACCTTCGACTTCTGCTCGAGGCCGGGCAATTTGTAGAGGTAAGTCGCTCGCCACATAAGCCAACCCAAAAAGCCCGAAACATTGAATCCAAAGACTTTTCCGACAGCATTGCGGTGTCCCAGTGAAGCCATCTCGCCCAGACTCTTATAACGGAAAGGCTCCAATGGCTTGCCGTTCTGAGCGGCGAGAATATTCTTCCCAAGAAGAGTACCCTGGCGCATCGCGAACTGTGCGGTGGCAGGAGAGATGCTGCCATCCTCTAACGGAACAGACGAACAATCTCCAGCGGCCCAGAGATTCTTATACCCCTTGAGCAGCATCGTCGGTTCGGTATCGAGCCGCCCCTTATCAATGGATAGCTTGTAGCGATCGACCAGCTTTTTAATCACCGGGTGAGTGGCATTGCCAACCGTGGTGACCACGGTGTTTGTATCGATCGTTTCGCCGTTATTTAGAATCGCTCGTTCAGCCGTAATAGCGGTAACACGCGTGTTAAGCCGCACTTCAATGCCTCGTTTTTTGAGCTCCAGCTCGCAGTATTTCCCCAATTCTTCGCCGATTTGTGGCAGAAGATGAGCGCCGCTGTGAACCAGGACCAAACGGAATTCTTTAGGGTTTATACGGGGATAAAATCGCTGCACGTCTCGAAGCAAGTCCCAGATTTGGCCGGCGGTCTCTACACCTGAATACCCACCGCCAACGATAACAAAAGTCAGTAGCTTGCGGCGGATCGACTCATCTTTGACGACACTCCCGGCCTCCAGTCGTTCCAGGACATCCGTCCTGAGCCGGATCGCGTCCCCGACGGTCTTCATCAAATAACCGTGCTCAGGCATGCCTGGCACGCGGCTGACATCCACAACGCTTCCTATCGCCAATACCAGGTGCTCGAACGTCAACGTCGCCGGCGGAACAAATGGATTCGGCAAAAAGCTTACCGTCTTCTGCTCGAGGTCTACGTCTTCTACCCCACCCATAAAGAAGGCACACCCACGACAGAATTGGCGAATCGAGGTGACCACGTGAAGTGGAGAGATAGAGGATCCGCTCACTTCGGCGAGCATCGGATGAAACAACATCGCGTTTTGATCAGCCAGGAGCGCGACATTTTTGTGCGTCTCCTCCTGGAAGACTGATTTCAGCTCCCGGGCACAGTAGGTACCGGCAAAACCGCCACCTAATATCACAATCGGAAATGCGTAGGTTTCTGAGGACATTTTATCAGCCTTTCGTAAACGTTAACGGTTCGCTTGCTAATGGCAGACACTAACGAAAGGCTGATAAAATGTCCTCAGAAACCTAAAAGGAAAGAAAGTTAGCCAAAAGCCTTTTCCCTTCTCCTGTCATAATTGATTCTGGATGGAACTGAACTCCGTGCACGGGATACTGTCTGTGCCGCAGTCCCATTATTTCGCGGTCCGAAGTCTCCGCAACAACCTCCAACTCCTCCGGTAAAGTCTCCCGCCGGACAATCAATGAATGGTAACGAGTTGCCTCAAATGGGATTGGCAGTCCGCGAAATACGCCATCCCCTTCGTGTAGGATCGGCGAGGTTTTCCCATGCATGATGCGTTCGGCTCGAACTACCTCTCCCCCGTAAACCTGACCTATGCACTGGTGCCCGAGACAAACGCCCAACACGGGAATCCGCGGCCCAAAATGACGAATAAGATCGTTGCTGATCCCAGCCTCATCAGGCGTTCCAGGTCCCGGAGAAATGCAGATTTTTTCGGGGTGCAACTCCTCAACCTCATCGATGCTTGTCCGGTCATTCCTGCGGACCACCAATTCCGCGCCGAGTTCGCCAAAATATTGAACCAGGTTGTAGGTGAACGAGTCGTAGTTATCTAATACCAGGATCATAATATTTGCTCGGCTCGCTCTATCGCACGAAAAGTGGCCATGGCTTTGTTGACGCTCTCTTCATACTCAAGCTCCGGTACAGAATCTGCCACCACGCCACCACCGGCTTGCACATAAGCGATCCCATCCTTCAGCACAACACTGCGTAATGCGATACAGGAGTCGAGCTGTCCGTCAAATCCGAAATATCCGACAGCTCCGGCATACACGCCTCGCTTACTCTTCTCGAATTCGTATATGAGCTGCATGGCTCGAACCTTGGGGGCCCCAGACACGGTTCCTGCCGGAAACGTTGCCCGCATTACGTCGTAGGCAGTGAAGCCCTGATGAAGTTCTCCAACAACATTCGAAACAATATGCATAACATGACTGTATCGTTCGATCGCCATAAACTCCGTGACACAGACCGAGCCGTAATCGGAGATCCGTCCAACATCATTTCGAGCGAGATCGACAAGCATCAGATGCTCGGCTCGTTCTTTCGGATCAGCGAGCAGTTCTTCGCTTAGCCGCTGATCCTCCCCGCTCGTACCGCCCCTTTGCCGGGTTCCTGCGATTGGACGAATCTCGACGGTTCGCCCCCGGAGCCTGACATGGACTTCCGGCGAACTACCAACCAACGCAAGCTTCTCCCCGAGCCGCAAGCAGAACATATAAGGAGACGGATTGATGAATCTCAGTGCTCGATACAACGCGAGGGGGTTCCCATCAAATCTGGCTTCAAACCGTTGTGAGGGAACCATCTGGAAGATGTCGCCGGCTTCAATGTGGCGTTTTGCCTTGCGAACCATCTCATAAAACTCTTCCCGAGTGGTGTTGCTGCGCGGGCTCAGCGAGACCGCTACCGGCGCGGCGTTCATCAGGTGCGGCTTGGTCAGCACTTCGAGCTTGTCGACGATCTGCTGGATTTTTCGCGCGGCAACATCGTAGGCCTCATCGATTTTCGCTCCTTCAATAAATGCATTCGCGCAGATTTTCAGCCGCCGAAACCTGTGGTCGAATACCAGAAAGGTGTCCGTCACCAAAAACACCATTTCGGGCAATCCCAATTGATCCGAAGGCGGTTCTCCCACGGTCGGTTCGAAGAACCGCACCGCGTCATACCCGATATAGCCGACGGCGCCGCCGGTGAATGGAGGTAGTCCAGGCAGCTCTATGGCCCGAAACTTCGCCATGAGTCTCTGCAGCTCCGTCAGCGGGTCGACGGCTGATTCGAACCGGAGTTGCCGCCCATTCTCTTCAATGACGATTTGTCTACCACGGGCTTCAAAATAGATTCTGGGATCGCTGCCTAAGAATGAGTAACGACCTACGTGATCGTTGCTTTCCGCTGATTCAAATAAGAACGATCGAACCCCGTTATCGATCTTTTCAAAAGCCGCGATGGGCGTTTCGTAATCGGCGACGAACTCGGTATAGATTGGAATGAGATTGCCCTTTTCGGCAAACTCCTTGAATTCTGAACGGGATGGAAACAGTGGCAATGAGGTCATTTCTCGTAGACTTGTTCAGGATCGAACAGCTTTTCTTCGTTCACCGGCTTTGGCTCTCCGGTGAAATCGAGTTCTTGGAAGAAACAGCTCCGATATCCTGTATGGCAGGCTCCGGAACGTTGTTCCACTTCAAATAGCAGCGTATCACGATCGCAATCGCTAAACCAACGAATTAGGCGTTGCGTATGGCCGCTCGTTTCGCCTTTAAGCCACAATTGTTTGCGCGACCGGCTCCAGAAATGCATCAAACCGGTCTCGAGGGTTTTCGCAAGGGATTGGCGGTTCATCCAACCCATCATCAAGACTCGGCCTGGCGGGGTCGCTTCGCACACGATTGCGGGGACCAGTCCATCGGAGGTGTACTTAAAATCGAGATTCATCGGGTGAACCCAAGCACTAACTCACGGTCGAATCTTCTTCAAGGGGCGACGGGAGAAACGTGTCGGCGTATCGGCGGGAGAAACGTGTCGGCGTATCGGCGGGTCGGCGTATCGGCGTGGAGGGAAGCGCTCCCGCGCGTCCGGCGTTGCACGTCCAAGGAACGTGCGAACAACTTATGAAAAAGCGCCGCAGCTCAATGCGCGGGGAAACGGGTTCGGGCCATGCAACGCCGGTCGCGCGGGAGCGCAACCCTACCGCGCCACGCGTGCCGACACGCCGACACGCCGACCCGCCGATACGCCGACACGTTTCTCCCGCCGCCCCCTTGCTTTGTGAATAATTAGAAACGCAGCTTGACGGGCTGGCTCTGTTTTGTGTGTCATCATACCTCAAGTAAATAAAACGGATGGCAGGCATCTCATTGCCTATTTGAGATTGACGAACCGATCTTCGGAACAACAATTTTCAGCGCAAACCCTATGAAGTCACTGGAGCATCTGGCTTGCCAAGACAAGGATGTCACCGAGGGCGCATGCGGAGTCCTCCGATTGGTTCATCGGTCAGGCTTGGTCATTCCACCGGTCGGGTCAGCTCTCAGAGATCGGGCCGAAAGATTGTTCTGGCGAGTCTTTTTCTTGCTCACGGCCGCCCTGCCCGGAACGATCAACGCGCAGACCGCTGATCAGGTTCGTTCGGTCCAAAACATTTTTGAGCCGGTAGGAGCGCCGGCCGAGATGCTGCACCGGACTTCGATACTAGTACTGCTGATTTGTTTGGGCATCTTTGTCATCGTCGGTGGACTGCTTCTTTACGCCGTCGTGCGTTACCGGCGAAGAACGACCGACGACGACGAGACCGAACCGCCGCAGGTGTACGGCAGTACGGCAATAGAGCTTGCGTGGACTGTGCCGCCGATCTTGATCGTGGTGGTGCTGGCGCTCGCTACTGCACGCACGGTCGGTGAGATCAACAACACCAAGTTCATCGGCGATCCGCTGCAAATAAGAATCGTTGGTCACCGTTTTTGGTGGGAATTGCATTATCCGAAGTACAACATCACCACGGCTAACGAAATTCACGTGCCGGTGAGCTATTTGAGCACCCCGCGACCGATAGAGTTAACGCTGGCCTCAGCCGATGTGGTCCACGGCTTCTGGGTGCCGGAGTTAAGCGGAAAGGAATGGTTGGTTCCGGATCGCGAGAACAAGTGGTGGATCCAACCTTCGATACTCGGAATTTACCTTGGCAATTGCACTGTGCTGTGCGGTCTCCAGCACGCGAACATGCTGATTCGCGTCATAGTGGAGTCACCCGAGGACTTCGACAGATGGGTGACACGGCAGCAACGGCCGCCGACTCTTGATCCAAACGTTGAGGAGGGACGAAGGGCTTTTACAGCAAACTCCTGTGGCAGCTGCCACAGGATCGAAGGTACAACTTCAAATGGTATCTTTGGTCCCGACCTTACCCACTTCATGAGTCGGCAGACCCTAGGTGCGGGCGTTGCGCCCAATGACGACAAGAACCTCCGATCCTGGTTACGCGACCCGCAAGTGCTGAAACCTGGCTGCCTGATGCCCGAGATGAAGCTGGATACCCAGCAAGTTGAACAAATCGTGGCCTACCTTAAAACGCTGAATTAATCACCCTATGCCTAACGGAACGACAATTACCGATGCTGGTGCAGAGTTATTGCCGGCAAGACCCGGGGAAGAGCGCGGTACTCTCACGGGCTGGGTCCAAGACCTGGTCTATACGGTCGACCATAAGAAACTCGGAATGCTATACATTGGGACAGGGCTGTTCTTTTTTGTGGTGGCAGGGATCATGGCTCTGCTAATTCGAGCTCAACTCGCATTCCCCAATGGGCGCGTCCTCACTCCGCAGGAGTTTAACGGATTTATTACCGTGCACGGGACGGTGATGATCTTCTGGGTCGCAATGCCGCTCGTCTTCGGGATGATCAACTATCTGGTTCCGCTGATGATCGGAGCGCGGGATATGGCATTTCCGCGGCTGAACGCATTTTCGTTCTGGTTAACGTTTTTCAGCGGATTTTTGTTGCTTTTCAGCTTCGTTGGCGGCCCTGGTCTGTATGGAGCCGGCTCGGCTCCCGATGCAGGTTGGTTTGCCATTGCTCCCTTGACTTCTCCGGCCTTTTCCAAGGGTCCCAGTATCGATTACTGGTCGCTCAGCGTTCTCGTGAGCGGTATCGGGAGTATAACGGGCGGGGTCAACATCATGGTGACAATCATCTGCTACCGGACCAAGGGAATGACGCTCCATCGGATGCCGTTGTTCGTCTGGTTGGCACTTGTCACGATGTTTCTGGTCGTAGTGTTTCTTCCCCCATTGTCGGCAGCGCAGATTATGCTGACGCTGGAGCGTTACCTCGGAGCGAAGTTTTTCGAGGCGCAGGCAGGTGGTTCGGCAATTCTCTGGCAGCATTTTTTTTGGATTTTCGGGCATCCCGAGGTCTACATCCTCGTACTTCCAGCCTTCGCTACAATATCTGAAGTTGTGCCGGTCTTTTCCCGGAAGCCAATATTCGGTTACCCGATGATGGTGGCTGCGAGCATCTTAATAGGCTTCATCAGCGCGGGTGTCTGGGCGCACCACATGTTCACAGTCGGCATGAATTCGTTTGGAGTGACCTTCTTCGCGATGGCTACGCTGGCCATTTCCGTTCCTACCGGTATCAAAATCTTTAACTGGCTGGCAACGATGTATGGCGGCAAGATCCGCTTGGAATTACCGATGATCTTCGCAATCGCGTTTCTTTTCCAATTCCTGATTGCCGGACTGACGGGCATAATGCTTGGCGTGGCCCCCTTCGATTGGCAGTTGAACGACTCCTACTTTGTGATCGCCCATTTTCACTATGTCATAGTGGGCGGCATCCTATACGGGGTCTTTGCATTCTTCTACTATTGGTACCCGAAAGCATTTGGTCGAATGCTCGATAAGAAGCTAGGGCTTTGGCATTTCTGGCTATTCACGATCGGGTTCCACCTCACCTTCGATCCTCAGCATTTTGCGGGCATCCTGGGAATGCCGCGCCGAATCTACACTTATCAACCCGGTCGCGGTTGGGAGCTATGGAATCTAATATCAACGATCGGTGCGTTTGTTCAGGCAGCTGGGGTTGTTTGCTTCACGGTCAACCTCTTATGGTCAGCCTGGAAAGGTAAGATTGCCGGTGACGACCCCTGGGATGCGTGGACGCTCGAGTGGACCACTACCTCGCCTCCGCCGGAGTACAATTTTGAGAAGCTTCCTGAAGTGCGTAGCCGGCGGCCACTATGGGATTTGAAACACCCGGAGGATCCGGATTGGAAATTCGAATAGGCAATTCTCGCTTATCACTATTTTCAGAAACTTTCTAACTTCACCAATTTTCCTAACCGATTTCGAAGCGTGAGTACTGAATCGTTAAGCCTTACCGAAACAGAATGGAAACTCCCTTCACCGCGGGTGGTGGGAATGATTTTGGTTATTCTTACAGAAACGGCGCTCTTCACAATTTTTGTGGTAGCATACCTTTTTTACATCGGAAAGAGCACGTCCGGTCCTTATCCGCACGAGGTACTGGAGTTACCTATCCTAGGCACGGTCCTTCTGCTTTCCAGCAGCGCGACAATAGTGGTTGCGGAACGGAATCTACATAAAGGTGTCACCAGCCTTTTTAACCTCTGGTGGTTGATCACGGCTCTTTTGGGCCTCGGTTTTCTGATCTATACCGCAGTTGAGTGGTACAAGCTAATTTACGAAGATCATCTCACGATCAGCACGAATCTGTTCGGGTCGACTTTCTATTCGCTGGTTGGTTTGCACGCCAGCCACGTCGTTGTGGGCCTGATCCTGATTTTTCTAATACTGATCATGAACCTAACCGGACGCATCAAACATTATCACCACGAGCATATCATTATGATCTCCTGGTACTGGCACTTCGTCGATGCGGTCTGGGTGGTTGTTTTCACAGTGGTGTACATCATCGGCGGCAACTCCTAAGCGTATGAATCCTCAAGAACACGAACACTCCTCGCAAGAAGGCGTCCACTTGCCAACACCGACCACCTGGCCGTTGATGTGCGCTTTCGGGATTACTCTCATGGCTGCAGGTTTAGTTACGACGCTGGTGGTGACCCTGGTCGGGTTCATTATCGGCCTGAT
>DASZGG010000134.1:0-7720 GCA_035939025.1 Chthoniobacterales bacterium
TGGTGTTCAGCGTGGTAGCCATTGTTGAACCAAAGCAAATTGTACCACTTATCGTACGAGCTTACGCCCCAGGCGATCGGTTTATCGGGATTCCCGCCGTAATGGAGAAAATAGCCGTTCAGATACGTGCAGCAGTGTCCCAGGTAATAAAAGGGGAGAAAGTATACCCAGAATTTCCAATTCAAAACCAAGCCGATGGCTATGGTCGCTCCTAGAATCACGATCTCGGTTATGCCCCACTTTGCATCTACCGGATTTTTCCTTTTGATTTCGGCATAGATCGCTTTCGGGTTTTCCCGAATATAACTGAGGAAAATGTAACTCCAAGGGTTCTCCGCCTCACCATCGTGTCCGTGGCGGTAGATGGAAATCCAATCGTGGCAATTCCCGTGCTCATCCGGTCTGTCGCTATTGCCCATATGATGCCGGTGATGCACGTGTTTGTAGAACGTCTGGGAAATCCCGAGAGTCACAGACAACATGATACTGAACAACCGATTGAGGATTCTCGAGGCAAAATAGGGGTTATGAATATGGTTGTGTGAAATTCCGTTGATGTTCCAGGAAACACTCACGGAGTAGATTAAGCCCAGACAGATCAGCAGCCACCAGGGCGTGTATGGGAATATGAAAAAAAGGGTCAGGACGTACGCGCAATGAAGCAGCCCGCTAATAACCGGCACTGCATCCCATTTACTGTAGGTTAAAACTTTCATCTCAAGACTTCGTGGTATCTTTCTCGGCCGAATATTAGGTGATCATTGATTAAAAGGCAATACGCAGATCGCAGGTGTACATCCCCGGCGTAGGCGGCTCGCAAGGTGTTCCGCGTTCGAATTCGCCGGTTGCTTCTTCAACGAATTTTGCGGCGCCCGCGTGCAATGTAAATACCTTTTCTACGCGGTCGGTATCCCGCTCGACCAACGTAATTGATAAAGGTAGTTGGACTGTGATTTGTGGATGCAGGGAGGGATACAACGCTGACTTCCGATAACGAAGTCCCGCTATGAATTCCTTGGGTGAAATTGACCGAAACGGCAGTTCGCGCCCGTTGACAAAGAGAGCGTACCGCTGATTAAAGCTGCTTTGCGCCGCTAGTTCGAAACGTTCAATCGAACTATCAACAAATCTACTCGTACTCCCTCCAACCATCGGGGTTTCAGAAAGCAACGGCCAGCCTTCCAATGCCTTTCGCACCGTCAATCCTTCATGAGCCAGCAATGTTGGGAAACGCCACTCCCAAATCTCTCGGAATATGGCTGGATCGAATCCCAACCCGAATTGGGCCAGCTCGCTCAGCACGTCTGTCAGATCCTCCCAGAGAGGCGTTGGTAAAAAAAACTTGTCATGCAGGTCAATATTGAAGTCTTTTAAAGCTTCTCGAAACGGCTGCTTGAGGAGGTAGGTGAGCAGGGCGCGCCAGAGCAGCGAAACAGCACCGGTCCAATTTGCGCTCGGGAGGCTCTCGATGGCTCGGAACTCAATGAGACCGTAACATCCCGTGGGCGGATTCCAGAATTTGTCAAAGCTCGTTTCGCTTCTATGCGTGTTTCCGGAAACATCGGTATGAAGGTGCCTGAGGATTTCATGGATTTGCAGACGGCAATCGCCGACCGGTAACTTTTCCAGTTGCCGATACGCTAACTCCAGGTCCAGCAGCGTATTTCCGCTCTCGTCGGGCCTGGGCGCCTGAGAAGAAACTCCGACATAGAGCCCAGTAAAAACGTAAGAGAGCGATGGGTGGTGTTGCCAAAATCGCAGGATCGATGCGAGCCAGCCAGGTCTCAAAAAGAACGGATTCTGGCCGACCGAAATTCCGCCGAATAGCAGGTGTGAGCCCCCGCCCGTGCCGATAGGTTGGGGGACAGTTTTAAAGGTGCGGAGACCTATCGTTTCGGCGAGCTTTTCCAAAGTGACAAGCCATTGTTGAAATTCAGTCCACGTTTTGCACGGCGGCAGATTGACTTCCAATACCCCAGGATCCGCAGTAAAACCGATCCGAGTCCAGTCCGATGGAAGATCGACCGGCAAATATCCTTGCCAATGAACCGCACACCGGTCTCCGATGGCCACCGCGATCAGATGAGTCAGCTTCTCCCATTCTTCCGCCAAAAGGGGGGGGAGAAAAATGATCAGGTGCTGTTTGCGAACTTCAAAGACGAGCGCTCGTTTGGTTGCGTCGTCCGGCAGCAAATTCAGCGGAAGACGAAGCCCAGCCGGCCCTTCGATCTTTAGCAGTTCCAGCCGGCGGACGCTCCAACGCTCTGAAACCCATTTCTCATCCTTGTAATCAAGCGGTAATACCCAAACCGGCTTTCGTGGTGCGTGCGGGTCTGTCGCACCCAGCCAGCGATCTTCCAGACCCAATGCGCGAGACAATTGGTCTCGAATCGCCTTCAATGTCTTGCTGTTAGGAGACCCTCTTTTGCTATCGCGTGGAATCCCCAGGGACTTTTGCGGACCATGCTGCAATATTTGGAGAGACCATCGCGGATTAACTTCTCCGGGATACAATTTTCCTGGCGCATACAGGATCATCGCCTCAGGCGCCGCCGTCTCCATAACCTGCTTGGCAAAAGCGTTGGCGTATTTGAGCTTGGTTGGACCGTCAGCCGCAAAAGTCCACTCGGGACCTTCCGGATCCTTCGGTATGAAGGTAGGCTCTCCGCCCATGGTCAAAGTGATCTGCTCACTCGCAAGCACCTTCTCCACGCGCTCGGAAATCTTGGTCAGATCTCTTTCAGTTAACAGACTGACATCAAGGTACGAATCGAACTCGCCGTGATGCTCACCGAAGTACGATCCTTGGATTGGCGCAATGTCGGTCATTTGTGCACCAACCGCGGTCGGAATGAAACGATGATCGCAAAAGGTACCGTTTGTAGGATCGATTCCAACCCATCCAGCTCCCGGCAAAAAAACCTCAACCCATGCATGCAGGTCGCTCTTAGCCCGCCGATCCTTAATGTCAACATGAAAGTCGCAGAAGAAACCGCTCACCACCCGAACCCCAAGACCGATTTTTCGGAGAATCGTGGCGCAAAGCAGTGCGGTATCCCGACAGGCGCCAGACCGCAGTTCAATTGTCTGGGATGGCAGTCGCGCTTCCCCTTCGAGCCGTACTTCGTACGCAATCTCGGAGTGCAGCGTCGCAGCCAGCTCGACCAACGCGGCGACGGTGTCTTGCTTTCCGTTCAGGCGCCAGATTACTTCTGTATCGGCTTCTTCCTCAGGATTAACGATCTTGAATGGACCAAGTACCCGCTCCTCATCCGGAGCGTACTTAAAGGGAAGCTGAAGAGCTCGCGGGGCGAGCAGGAAGTGAAAAGGGTTCTTCGGCAAGAGTTCAAGTTCTAGTTCTACACGTATATCCAGAACTTGGCCCGGTTCCGGCAAGAAACAGTTTGCTACCAGGTTATCGAAGATGTCCCGCCGATATTGGATGTCGCTTTCAAGATTGACATACGTCTGAGTGTGATGCGTGACGATCGCCTGATCGGTGCGCGGATAGAGCCGAACCGCATGCGTCGAAAAACTCACCGGTTCCTCGTAAGCATAACGCATCCAGTTCACAATTTTAACTCGCATAGGCCTTAGTATTAAACGTAACGGCGTGTCGGCGTGTCGGCGTTTCGGCGTTTGCAAAGCGTCATAAACTTCGTCGAGACCTCCTGGTCACTGCAGCCGCGTCGAAAAGCAGTCTTCCTAGACGCCGATACATCAATACGCCGGGCCGCCGACACGCTTCCCCAGCTGGCGGCCAATTTTGAACGCAACGACATCATCATTATATGCGAGACGGTACACTAAGTAGTGCCCTACTTCTTCAATCTGACTACCTTGACTTGAACCTTCAGAGATTGCTCCCCTGTCCCTTTGAAGGTTCCCCGAATTGGTGCGGCTTCACTGGCATCGCGACCGAAGGATACAGAGATATGTTGTTCTCCGCACCAGCGATTGTTCGTTGGATCAAGGGCAACCCAATGTTGCCCCGGTACCAGAACCTCGACCCATGCGTGGGTTGCTACCGACCCGATCAATCTCTTTTTCTCGCCGTTTGTCCCTCTAGGCGGCGCAGTCTCGATGTAACCACAGACGTAGCGAGAAGGCAGCCCCGCCGGTCGAAGTACACTCAGCATAATGTGAGCAAAATCCTGACAGACCCCGATACGGTCCCGCCAAGTGGAGGAAACATCGGTGGAAAAATTCGTGGCTCCCTTCCTGTACTGAAAGTTTTCGTGGATCGCATTGTTGAGGGATTCCAAGCCTTCTCGCAATGTCGTTCGGCCGTTAAGGTAACGTTTTGCCCACTGGACAGATTCTCGGCCGATCTTGACCATCTCGGTTGGTTGCAGGTAGTCGAAGACGAACGGCAAGGCCCCGGTCAGGATTTGGCGCGATTCCTGAATTGTCAGATCCAGACTTTGGTCGGGAAGGGCGCAAGGAATGGTGTTGACCAGTGCCTCGCTGCGTATCGTCAATCGGGTATGCCTATACGGAAGCGACAGAAATGCCACTTCGTTTCCGAAATAGTCTTGATAACCGGAAGTTCGGCTTGCCGGCTCGATTGTTAGTCGATGGTCCTGCACCGTTTGGACTTCACGATTTGGCGGCTTAAGCCGAAGTTCAAGGTATGCCTCAGCGACCGGTTCCGCGTAGCGATAGTCGGTAATGTGTGTGATGCGGAAGAACATCGCTCCTCCCTGTCCGCAGCACACTTACTCGGATGAGCGGTAAAAGGCAAATAGTGTCGTTGGTAAGGCAGGAGTTGCAGGAGTTCAGGAGTTGCAGAATGGGACGGCGGGTTCGCGCAGCGTGGATGGCGATTCATCCGCTTACATGCGATGAAGAATTCGAGTCGGCGAGCAGTCGATTCAACGCCAGTATTTGTTCCTGGACATAGCCATTTGCCTCTGAACTTCTGAACTCCTGCAACTCCTGAACTCCTGTGTTACTCGCGATCCGATTTCTTTGTCCCCTCCAGCAATTCCTTGATCGCCTCAAGTGCTATCGGGTCTTCCAGGGTACTGAGGTCTCCCGTATCTTTACCTTCTGCAGCTGCGTGAAGAGCGCGCCGAAGAATCTTGCCCGATCTGGTTTTGGGGAGCGCGCGAACGATGTAGATCGCTGCCGGGCGCGCGAACGCTCCAAGTTTCCGCACCACCGTAGACTCGATCTCTCGCTTAAGCGCGGCCTCTTTCTCATTCGAAGAAAAATCTCCCCGCTTTTTCAGGACAACGAAACAGTGCACCGTTTGCCCTCTGATATCATCGCTGGCGCCAATCGTGGCTACTTCTGCAACCGCCGGATGTGAACTAACTGTTTCCTCGATTTCCCGCGTGCCGAGGCGGTGCCCACTGACATTGATGACGTCGTCCGAACGCCCCAGAATAAAAAAGTAGCCGTCCTCATCCTGGGTCGCGTAATCGAACGTTGAATAAAGCTGCTTGCCCGGGAATCTGCCGCAATAGTGGTGCTCAAATAACTCATCGTTCTTCCACACTGTCGGCATGCAGCCGGGTGGTAGCGGCAGCCCAATTGCGAGAAGCCCCTTTTCCCCGGGCGGGATCGGATCGCCAGTGGCAGGATCGACAATCTTTGCATCGTACCCAAATAGGCCTATGCCTGGAGACCCCGGCCGAATCTGAGGCGCTTCGACTCCGGGCAAAAGAGCTAGAACAGGCCAACCCGTCTCGGTCTGCCAATAATTGTCCAGGATTGGAATCTTCAAGGCGCTGCCAATCCATTCCCAAGTCGGCTCATCAAGCGGTTCACCCGCAAGATAGAGCCGTTCCAGACTGCTCGTATCATATTTGCGGAGATATTCGGGGTCCTGCCGTTTCAAGACCCGAATGGCGGTCGGCGAAGTGAACATGACTGCCGCCCTGTACTTTTCGACGATCCGCCACCAGATGCCACCGTCCGGACGAATTGGAAGGCCCTCGTAGAGGATGGTTTGCATCCCGTGAATCAAAGGGCCGTAAACGCCGTATGAATGGCCCACCGCCCATCCGATATCTGCCGCTGTGAACATCGTTTGGCCGGGTGCTCCGGCAAACACGTACTTCATCGAAGCCGCTAACGCGACAGCGTAACCGCCCGTATCCCGCTGAATACCCTTCGGTGTCGCAGTCGTTCCGGAGGTGTACAGAAGATAGCTGGGGTCGCTGCTTTCCAGCCAAATCGGCGGAACCTCGTCCCGTAAATGTTCTTCTCGAAGTTCGGCGTAATCGAGGTCGCGCCTCGCAAATGTGGGCAATCCTGTTTCGATGCGCCGATTGTAGACCAGAACGTGCTCGGGTTGAAATCTCGCTATGGAAATCGCCTCATCGACCATTCGTTTCAGAGGAATCACTTTTCCGCCACGAAGACCCGCGTCGGATGTAATCACAAGCCTTGCTTCTGCGTCGTCTATCCGCGTAGCGATGCTGGCCGGAGCGAAACCGGCGAAGACAACCGAGTGCACCAAGCCAAGCCGGACGCAGGCCAGCATCGCAAAAGCAGCCTCGGGAATCATCGGAAGATAAATGACTACCCGGTCTCCTTGCCTCAGTCCGAGCGATTGGAGGACAGCCGCAAACCGGCATACTTCATCGTAAAGCTCGCGGTAGGTGAACGACTGTTCTGCATCAATTTCAGTCGAGATGTAATGCAGCGCCGGCTGGTTCGCTCGGGACCCTAGATGCCGGTCGATCGCGTCATAGCAAAGATTCGTTTTGCCGCCGACAAACCATCTCGCAAAAGGCGGCCTACTGAAATCACACACCTGATCGAACGGTTTTTCCCAATGAATCGCCTCGGCTTGCTCCGCCCAAAAGTCCTCGCGTTGTTCCAATGCACGACGACAGAATTCGAGAGACCGAGTTGGCTTGCTCATGGGGCGAGTGGCACAATTATCCAGTGAAATCAGAGGGGAAGCAATTGAGGAGTTCAGGAGTTGCAGGAGTCGATTTCGCTGAAAAGCCGTTCTCCGACGAAAAACTTGGAGGGGCGCTGCTTGCAGCGCCCGGAGGCGTTCGAGACGCCTCTGGGAGCCGCAAACGATTCCCCTCCAGGGCCAATCTGGCCAGCGCCGGTTTTTCACCAGAATCAGGAGTCCCAGCCGATCGGAGAGACGTGAGGAAGGAGCGCATCAGGGAAGACGATCCCTTGTTTCAACCCAAATTCCGAAATTTGGAATCGTCCTCGTCCTCGTCGTCGTGCTCGTCCTCGGCGCATTGGGATTCCGTGACCGCAAAGAGACCGATGGAACTAATTTGTTCTGTTAGTCTGATTGCAAAACGATCGGGATTCTCGAGGACGAGGACGACGACGAGTATCCAGGAAAGCCGTGGTTTTTTTGGGTGCGACATGGACACTATCGCGGCTTGACCTACAGCTCTCAAAATTCGAAATCTTGCAAGTTCCTCACTGCCAGCGAGATCCTACCGGTGACCATGGGGAGCACGAGAACGACTCCTCAAATTCGGAATTTAGGCTTATCCTACGTTCATGCCTTTTCCTTGTTCACGTTCTATGAACTTGCAACGCCGATCGCGCGGGAGCGCAACCCTACCGCGCCACACGCCGATACGCCGAAATGCCGACACAATGCCCTAGCGTTGCCCTTTAACCCGAATTTTGATCTGCCGTCCTAGCAACCAGCGCACACCGAACATGTCGATCGTGGCTTGGAACGCGCGATTCCCGAAGCTGTATTTGCTGAAGCCGCAGTGACGCG
>DASZGG010000135.1:0-3003 GCA_035939025.1 Chthoniobacterales bacterium
GCCGCGGCATTGTAAACGGTTTCTGGAAAAAGGAGCGGGCTCGCGGCGTTCGCTCCTTGGGTCACGATCTCATGATAAAGACGGCGGGTGTAATTGATACCGCCCGAACAGATCGCGAACACAACGGCGATTCGATCACTCAGGTCGCCGCCAGGTTTCAATCCGGCGTCGGCGAAGGCATCGAATCCCGCAGCAGCGCCCAGGAGAGAAATTGTTCCCGACCGCCGTAGTCGGGGCTGACGAGCAGCCTCGGAAACAAACTTCCCCGGCACCATACACGCGAAATATTTCCGGTCCGCCACGGCGTTTGCCATGAGCCTTTTGGGCGCCTGTTGTTCCTCGCAGAGTGGCAGCCATGTCTGAAGCGCAGTCGGACCCAATGGTGTGACGGCTCCGATTCCCTGAATGAATAAATTCATACGCTCTTCAAAACCAGCGTGGCATTTGTGCCGCCGAACCCAAACGAATTCGAGAGGACGTGGTTAACGCGCGCCACCCTGGAATTATTACCGATGACTTCAAACTTCCAGGTTGGATCCGGTTCAACAAAGTTGATATTTGGTGGGAGAAACTGTTCGCTTAAGGCCAGCACGGAGAACGCCGCTTCAATTGCGCCAGCCGCCCCTAAGGCATGCCCCATCATAGATTTGGTCGAACTGACTGGCACTCGCCCGCAGAGTTCCGAAATCGCAGCACCTTCGGTCGCATCGTTGAAAACAGTTGCCGTCCCGTGCGCGTTCACATAGTCGATGGCACCCGCTGCCAACCCGGCCGACTCCAGGGCTCGCTGCATTGCAAGTTTCGGACCGATGCCGGACGGATGAGGTTGGGTCAGATGATAGGTATCGGTGGAGACTCCGTAGCCGACGATTTCCGCGAGCGCCATTGCGCCGCGATGTACCGCGTATTGTTCAGACTCCAAGATCAGAAAGGCAGCGCCCTCGCCCAAGACCAAACCACTTCTATTCTTGTCGAACGGCCGAATTTTCTCCGGCGTGGCAGCTTGGAGAGAATCGAAGCCAACGAATACCAGTTCGCACAGTGTATCGTAGCCTCCGCATGCAACGCAAGTGCGCAGCCCGTGCCTGACAAGTTCAAATCCGTGCCCGATCGCATTGGAACCGGACGAGCACGCGTTGGCAACAATCTGGGCCGGAATCCGCAAACGGTTAGCCTCGAGTGCGTCGAGTATCGATTTCTGAGGGGTATAGTTTCCCACCAGCCGAGCGAGACCCTTTCGGGATTTGGTCGCCAGTAAACGCCGATAATAGGTTTCTCCAAAACTCATCCCTCCGCTTGTAGTACCAACCACGATTAACTCAGGTGTTGAGCCTTTAGCCGAATCGCAGGCTTCCCGCAAAGCCATCCCCGCCATTCGGGCGCCTCGGTGCAAACGGCTACGCCGGCGCCCCAACGCGTCCTCCAGGCATCCATCAGGAATCTGGGCGGCTGTTTTGCATCGGGTTTTTGTTACGTCAAAGTTTCTCACCCGGGCCACCGCGTCACTCGCATCCACAAGAGATCTGAGATTTGAACTCAGATCTAACCCAAGGGGAGAAACAACTCCCATCCCCGTCACCAGGACACGATGCTGTCTACCAACGGCCTGCATAGTTTGAATATAATCTCCCGCTCATTCTCGTTCGGTCAATGAGCAGAGTGCCAGTCTTAGTCCCGATCACGTTTCTTTTTCAGAAAAGAGTTTCAAACAGCAACCCCGAACCTAATCTCTAGCCGCGCCTGCAGCGCTTGCTCGCAGACCATGCCCATTCCTGGGCTTCCGCTTCGCTCCACCCCAGGCTTTAATCCGGTCGCGACTTCGGCGCTTAGGTCCGCAGCTCGGCCATCCACTTTATGTAAGCTTCGTACGAATCCTGGCGTATGGCAGAAAGCCCTTGATTCAGCGTATTATAAGCTGACACTCAGACTTGCAGGCATTCCAAGCAACGCGAGCGCGATTGGGTTTTGCTCTGCTGTGAACACCAACAACCCCAGCTAAGATGAGTACAGAACCAAATAAAGAAGAGTCGGATAAGAAAAGTACCGAAGATGTCAAAGTAAAAATCGTTCCTGAAGGAACTTTCGGGGGCACCATAGACAAGCCAATGATAGTTAAAGAGGGCGAGACGGTGCCCGAGGATACAGGGGAGCAGGGCGGAGGCCAAAACTGAACATTTGCACTACGGCTGGGAAGGCGCGACGGTTGGCAAACCGGCACCCCTGCGTCTTCTCGTCGTCGGCCTATTGAAAACTTTTCCTGAGTTACGCTAAGGACTTTGCCCGAAAGGTGGCTACCTCACGATTCGCGTCGATCCCTTTGCTGGGCTGCCCGGGCTGCTCGAAGCATCTGATCGTGCTCCGCTTCTTTGATTCCTTCTTCGACAAGCTGCGCACTCTCACTCCGTCCTTCGCTATCCTCGTCTTCGCCGAACGAATCCTGCGTGTGGCGTCCAGTCGAGCCTGGCACAGGATCCCAGCGTTCTGATTCGGGTATCAATTCCAAAGCAGCTTCTTGAACATCCATCTCAGGTTCGCCCGTTAGCTCCCGTTTGGCCTGTTCATAATCAATCCGGGACGGTCGCCGAGAAACGCGACCTGCGATTACGGCCAATTCACGCGCACGAGCCTCTATCATCTCTGCGGTTACCGTGCCAATGCCGATGGAGTTCTCAGTTAAAACTCCCTTGTTCAGAGGATTTTTATTCATGGTACCAGATGGCTCTATACAATCTCAGAAGGATTCCGTCTATGCAAGATGTCGGCCTGATGTTTGCGGTTTCCCAATACTCTTTTTGAAGCGTCACAATTGCTTTCGCCTATGGCGATAACGATTCAACTTGCTTGCATCGGTTCGCTTCGCGACTAGGCTTGATCCATGGGTTCCCCCAAAGGTCATACGGGACCGCCAGAGTACTCGCTAAGGCGCTTTGCCTGGATGATGGAGAATGCCCTCAGGTTGAAATGTCCAACGTGCGGAGAACGACCAATGTTCATTCCGTGGCG
>DASZGG010000136.1:0-7358 GCA_035939025.1 Chthoniobacterales bacterium
GAAGCCATTCGGCAGGCGGTGCAGTACAATCCAATGAGCAATTTCACACCGTTGTCTGTTGCTATTTGTTGCTCTTTTTCTGGGTCACCTTGGCCGATTTGACCCCTCTGACCGCTGTTTGGTGTACTTCCCCGCACTTCATGACCCTTTTGGCCAGTTCGGCAAAGTCACCTTACGCCCCTCAAGCCGGCTCAGTGATCAGGGTCAACTCTCGCAGGTGCTGGATGTCGCGGACAGGGGGATCGCCAAAATGGCGTTTGTACTCGCAGCTGAAGTGCGAAGCGTCGTCGTAACTGCTTTTGATCAAGGCGTGACCTTCTTCGATACGGCCGAGGCCTATGGGCCTTTCGCCAACGAAGATCTGCTCGGTGAAGCCCTAGGCCCAATCCGCGACCAAGTAATCATCGCCACCAAATTCGGCTTCAAGGACGGCCTTCCGCCCAGCGGTTTAGACAGTTTTTTCGCTCTTGGGAGTTGCGGTAGGTACTAACCTAATTGTAGGAGAGGCGAAATGTGAACGTCGCGTCTCGATAGATGTTTGCCGTTCCAAAGCTAAACTTGCGCCGGCGATTTGGCCGTATGTTTTTTCTTCGATCGCAAAATTTCCCGGCCATGAGCTTCGGCACAAGCGAAGACGGCTTTGTAAACCTCGCAATAGGGGTCCTTCGCCATCATCGTGCCTAGAGCGCTGTAGGTTCGCACCGGGCACCCACCGTGGCAGATTGAGAGATAGCGGCAGGAAAGGCAATCTTCGTCCTCAACCAGACGCTTGGGTCGTTCGACGAAATCCCGACGCGCACGGCTTGTTTTTAGCATCCGCGTGAGGTCGGGCTCTTGAAAAACGTTGCCGAAGAAATATTCGGGATAACTTGTCACCCAACAGTCGCACTGGGCAACCGTCCCTTTGGAATCTACGGAAATAAACTGATTAGAGCAGTTCTCCTTCCAGATGCAGGGTAGGCGCGCCTGTTTGCCAGTGAAATGATCAATCAATCCGTCAAACGGACCGAGCGAGACTCCGGACTGATAGCCCCGAGCTATCCAGATGTCGAAAAGCCCGACCAAAAACCTGGCCAAGTCACTTAAATCAAGCTTAAAATCGTTCTCAAGCTGCTTCGCAGGACCACCTGGAAACGGGGTATTGACCTGGAAATCGCAGAGCCCAAGTTCCTCTGTGAAATACCGGTAGAACCTTTCCGGGCCTGCTTCAAGACTGGCCTGATGGAGCACCGCAATCACACCTACCTCTATCCCCGCAGCTTTCGCCTCGCGAAGCCTTTGGGTCCAGAGTTCGGTGTATGCCTCAGCCCCGCCCCTAAACAGTTTGCGGTGCACGTTGGGGTAGTCCATGGAGGTTCCAATCGAGCCGCTAAACATCCCGTGGATCACATCGTTCCACGCGGACGAGTAACTGATAAGGTTAGTTTGCAAATAATGAACAAACCGCCGCCCTCTCTTGGCGGCGGCCTGGTCCATCACCGCTCCGGCATCCGCGAACCAGGCTGGCCCCATTATCATCGCCTCCCCGCCTTGCCAGTAAATCTCGCACTCCTCGATACGCTCGTTCTCCAAGTGGTCCAGCAAGCGCTTCGTCAACAGAGGCAACAGGGCCGGTGAAAGACGATGCGGCTCCTTGTGCTCGAAGCAGTAGTCGCAAGCGACGTTGCATTCCGACGTCGGAAGAAGAATAACGCTGAAGACTCGGCTACTCAGTGTGTGTCTCCGGTCAGGTCGGGTTAGCGGTTACCAAAGCGCAACTGGCCAGGTCTCGACCAATCTCGTCAGCAGCCGCCTGAATGATGGAAAATAACTCCTTTACTCCTTCACAAGAGTATGCCGGATCCGGCCATTTGAAATAGCCGCGGCATGACAGTTGCCACGGACAGGTTGCGCATTCAGCGCCCTGCTCAACAAGGCTCTTAAGGTGATTCTCGACGAACTCCGCCGGAGAGATTTCGATGAACTCGAACGAGTTAGAGCGAGGCAACCTCGCCTGTCCATTGATATCGTACTGTAGAAATGCAGCCGGATCTTCCTCAAGGATCATCCACAGCGAGCCTGCGTCAGCGCCATATGCAATCGCGAGCAAAGAGTGAAAAAACTCCACCGGTGCCTCGACCGTCGGTGCGTGAAGATAGAAGTCCAGAACTTCCTTAAGCTCCGCAAGGACCTCGGCTGTCGGTTGACCTGGTAATACCCGGACCGGGAACGACAATGCCGCGGCGAGTTTGACCGCCTTAAGCAAACCGGGCCGAGCCAGTATGGTCACGCGGCAGTCGTGGACGCCGCTAACATCTACCAATTTGTAAAGCTCAGAGAACTGGGAAGATGGGTCAGAAAGAACGATATCGAGGGAAACATCAGAAACGCTGTGCGCGGCTTCCGTCCATGCATCCGAGTCGCCCAACATTCCTTCGACCTGGAGCCACTTCAAGCCGGGGAGCGGATCGCGCAGCCATCGACAAAGCTCTTCCCGATTGCGGACGATGGCAACAAAAGGCGGGTCACCTTGTCCCTCTGCCAAAGCAGACGGTAGAATCCTGAGAGACGGATAATCTTCCTCGGACACGCAAATACATCCAGTAAGTGACTTACCACCGATTGATCCATCGACTTCCGCGACGACCAGGACCCCATCGATTAATCCACCTGCCGCGACCACCAGAACCCCATCTGTTTATCCATCCGCCGCGGCGAGGACCCCATCGGTTGATCCAAATCCCGGCATTGGCCTTTGGCGCGAGCGCAAGCCAGGTACCGCCAAATCCCACCGCAGCAATTGCCGCACCAGACCATTTCCCGATGCTCTGGAGGAACAGGCGTCTGTCCAGGGACTCCTGTTCTTTCTCGGAGCCTCCTGTTTCAGAAGATGGTAGACTATTATTCATAGCGATAGAACGCGAGGTTTTTACTCCTCATCTTGAGTTTCGCCCGTCAGAGTCGAAAAATGCATGGCGGCGATAAGCCACTTCCCTCCATCTTTCGTGACGCTTAGCGATATGTTGACGGGGAAAGTGAACTCTTTTCCGTCTTTCTTTCCATTGACGTTTCCGGAGGTCATCATCCAACCCTTGTCCGCTGAGACTTCGCCAATATTGAACTCATATTCGAAATTTTGTTCTCCAGAGTCGAACCCCTCAAATAACTGCTGATGGGCCGCTTTGATTTCGTCCGGACCTGACCAGATTTCCCCAGGACCGCAGCCCATAATTGTCGCTTTTGGGGACATGCAAGCCATCACCCCATCGAGGTCATGGTTCGCAAAAGCAGCATCGTGCGCATCAAGCAGAGCACGAATTGGTTCCAACTCGGGATTCTCGGCTACGGACGTCTGCGCACGAGCAGCGGGTGGTACCGCGACTGCGGCGGCTATGCCCGCCACCCCAGCCAAAATGGCTTCTCTTCGGTTCATAGATTTGATTTTTTTAAACGGTATGGCAACCGATTAGCAAGGTTATTCTTTCCGGTCAGTCGCAGGTCTCATCCCGGAGGGCCACGAAGCTAGGTACTCGCGGGAAAGCAAGACGTTGCAGCCGAACTACATAGCTGGAAACGTATCTGCAATCTTCATTGCTAACAGACGTTAATTTGTCAGGTGCTGGGCGACGAGCCTGCCGCACTCAAGGCAGCCTGCACTTTGGCTTCGTCCTCGTTCGACAGGGAGGTCTTCAAGATCCGACCGCCCGTTCCCTTCAGCTCTTCCAGGACCTTGTCCGGCGTGGATTTTGTTATTAGGACGAATAGGGTCGAACTGCCGGGCGTCATCGTAGACGCCAACTCTTTCATGAAGTTATCGTTGATTCCAAAATCGCTCAACGCCCCAGAAACCGCGCCAGCCGTCGCACCCATTGCGAAGCCCAGCAGGGGATTCAGGAAAATCAGGCCGATGAGCGATCCCCAAAAGCCGCCGCGGATCGCGCCCTCCGCGGTTAGGTTAACAGTTTGGTGCAATTTAAGCTTGCCCTGCTGGTCCTTGATGGCGACTGCCGCATCTTCAAGATCCAGCAAATAGTCTCTTTGCAGCTTCCGCAGCTTAAGAAGAACCTCGTCCGCCTGATAGGGTTCATCGTAACCGACCACGACTAAAGTACTCATTTTTTTCTATTCTCTCTATTTTGAGTGACAAGTGGATTCACGTCATTCAGCCCGGGCAGAGTTCCCCACACAGCCAGCCTGGCTACCGTTCTAACGCGACTGCCGAAGGTTGGGATAACTATGATGGCAATACAGAGATAGTCACTGAAAATGAATAAAAATCGTGATTTGTTGAGCCTACCACGTCGACACCCCATTTCGCACTATGACGACAGCTCATCAGATCCCAACCCGATCCGAAATCCCAGAAGCAGATACCTGGGACCTCACGCATTTATTCAAAACAGAGGCGGAATACCAAAATTCATTTTCTGACCTGAGAGATAGTTATTCGAAGATCGCAGAGTTCAAAGGACATCTCTCGGAAGCGGCTGACACACTCCTTTCTTGCCTGGAGTTCGAGAGCCGGCTCGAGCAAATTGCCGAACGACTCGGCCACTACGCCTCGCTCAAAAATTCCGAAGACAGTTCGGACGATAACAATCTTGCTCGCCGTGCAGAGTTGACAAACCTGCTCACCAAATTCCATGAAACCTGCTCCTTCATCAATCCGGAGATCCAGGCAATTCCAGACGATCAATTTCAACATTTTCTGGATGACCCGAAACTTGCGGATTGGAAGATCTCTCTCTCCAGGCTTCGCCGCTATCGGCCTCACACGCTTTCCGAATCCGAGGAGCGGCTCCTGACTCTCGGTGCGCCAGCCATGCGCGGTCATTCGGAAACATTTTCCCAGCTCACGAACGTCGACATGAAGTTTGGCGTTCTGACCGCTCAAGATGGCCAGGAAGTCGCTCTTTCCCAGAGCACATATTTGTCATTTCTGCACAAAGAGGATCGGGATTTGCGGCGCCGAGCTTTTCACCAATTCTACCAGGAATTTGATGATCACAAATACAGCTTGGCCTCCGCGCTGGCTTCCTCGATCCGAGCCGATGTCTTTTCTGCAAAGGTCCGCAATCACCCATCCGCCCGCCATGCATCGCTGTTCGGGGACAACGTTCCAGTGGAGGTGTACGACAACCTGGTTGCGACGGTTCGAAAAAATCTCCCTGTGCTCCACGAGTACTACGACCTCCGCCGGGAACTCCTGAAGCTGGAAGAAATTCACCAATACGACACGTTCGTACCGTTAATCCCAAAGATTCAAGCCAATGTCGATTTCGATCAGGCTATCGACCTCGTTGTTCAGGCGCTCAATCCTCTCGGCGGCGAGTACGTTGAAACGCTCAGAAACGGGCTGCGCTCTCGTTGGGTCGATCGCTATGAAACGAAAGGGAAAAGAAGCGGAGCATTTGCCTCCTCCAGTTACGGCAATCCTCCGTATATCCTGATGAACTACAAATCTGATGTGTTTTCCCATGTGTTCACTCTTGCCCATGAAGCGGGGCATTCGATGCACACTTGGTTTGCGCAGAAGCATCAACTCTTCCAGAACTACGGTTACCCGATCTTTCTTGCCGAAGTAGCCGCGACATTTAATGAGGAACTCCTCACGCAGTACCTTCTGGAACGGGCACAGGAACCGGCTATGCGGGCTTACCTCATCGACCGCCAGATCGAAGATGTTCGCCAGGTCCTGATTCGCCAGACGATGTTCGCCGAGTTCGAACAACAAGTGCACGAAATCGAGGAAAACGGCGGACCCCTCACCCTCAATGTGTTCTCCACGGTTTACCGCGACCTGCTTGAAGCCTACTTCGGACCGCGATTCACAATCGACGAGGAACTCAGTATCGAGTGCCTCAGGATCCCGCATTTTTACTCGGCATTTTATGTCTACAAATATGCAACCGGGATCTCCGCTGCAATGTCGCTGGCAGATCGCGTCCTGAAAGGAGGTCCCGCCGAGGTGGAAGCTTACTTGGGGTTCCTCAAATCGGGCAACGTAAAATTCCCGATCGACACACTTCGAGACGCAGGGGTCGATATGCAATCCCCCGACCCAATTGAGAAAACCATGGATCTGTTTCAAAAAAGGATCGAGCAGCTCCGCGAATTGCTAACGGCTAAAAATTGATCGCATAGTTCAAGATCACGCGAAAATCCTCGGTCGGCACCGGACCATTGGAAGCGTTGTGGGCATAGCGGAGACGCAACCAGCAATTCTTCAGCGCACCAGTGGTGATGCGGTAGTCCACGGTTGCGTTGATCTCTTCTTCCCAGCGACCGGCGGGCATGCTGCCATAGGCATAGGCGCCGAACGCTCTGACGCCGGTGAGTCCGAGCTTGGTAAAGTCGTAAGTAGTTCCGATGCCATAGGATTTCTCGCCCGCTCGATTGAAGTTGGAAATCATCAGCGAGTTGAAGGTAGGATCCCCGCCGAAGGGATTGCGGATGCCCGTTCCACTGGCCGTGTCGTTAAACTCCAGGGAGAGCAAGGCGCCGCCATAGCTTGCAGTGAGCCGGGCGCCGTAGAGTTGGGTGTTGAAGGTTCCGAGCAGTTCGCTACCGACACTGCGTTGGTCGATGAATTGAGCATCGCCGCGGATTTCCAAGTCTTGGGAGAACTGCCAGGTGTGGCCCCCTTGCACATAGGTACAGTTGAATAGATCCCAAGTCATCTGGCCGATCGCTCCGAGATAGGTGCGCTCTTCCGAGCCGATCAGAAAGCCGGCAAAGCTTGTGCCCCGATTGACTTGCGGCACACCGGCAATTGCCGACATCGGTTCAAAAGTCGCGCTCGTGCGAGCTTTCATCCCGGCCACATAGCCAAAGTTCAAACGGAGGACTGGCCACGGTTCCACTTCGAGCTGATAGGCCTCGAAAGTGTTCGGAATCATGCGGGAATCGTTGCCATTGATGAAAGGCAGTTGGAGAGCCTGACGAAAAAGCGTGGCCGTCGCCGGTCCGGCTCTCACCTTCGCCCAAGCCTGCCCGAGCACGGAAAACCCGTCGCCGTTGGGTTGCAGGAGACCGGTGTTGCCGGCGCGGTCTGGCGCAACGACGGGTTGCGTCGTATAGCCGGCGACTCCCAGTTGGAGGGTATCGCGCCACCAGCCGGTAGTGAAACTTAGCGACCCGCCCGCAGCAAAGGCCTCTTGCGCACCGGAGCTGTTTTGAAGATAGCGATAGTAGAGCCGTGGTTGTAGGCTGAACGCGGCGTATCGGAAAAACGGTTCGCTGGAGAATGTTCCCAGGGGTGTGGGTGGTTGCTCCGTCACGAACTCTGTGAAGGGCGATGCCAACTCGCCGGCGCGAACTGCCGGTTCGTGGTCGTTGGTGAGGTAGTCGGGCGGGTTCGCACGCGCGATCGAGTGGGC
>DASZGG010000137.1:0-4353 GCA_035939025.1 Chthoniobacterales bacterium
AGGGCGCAGTCAGGACATCGGTAACAGCTTGCTAACGATCCCGCTTCGCTTCTTCAAAGCCGAGCTAGACGAGATGGTTCGCCTTCCGCCGCCGGTGCAGGTTCAGGACATAGGTAACACCATAGGTTCAAGACATAGGTAACACTTTAAGGGCAGAACCGGAGTAAAAGGGCCCGGTAATGCCGTGGAAAAAGAGTGAACCTATGGACCAAAGAAGAGAGTTTGCGCTGAAGGCGCTGGGAACGGATGACAGAATCAAATCATGAACTAAACAGTTACCAGTGTTACCGATGTCCTGACCCAAAAGTGTTACCGATGTCCTGACTGCGCCGCCGAACGCCGAACGTCGAACGCCAAACGCCGAACGTTGAACGCTTCCTATGCGAATAGTTGAATCTGTTACCCGAATGCAGCGACTCAGCCGACGGCTGCCTCGACCGGTAATCCTCGTGCCCACCATGGGAGCCCTTCATGAGGGACACCTTGCCCTCGTCGATCGAGCGAAGCGACTTGCGGGTCCCAATGGATCCACGGTTGTCAGTATCTTTGTAAATCCAACGCAATTCGGCCCTCGAGAAGATTATCAAAAATATTCTCGCCCATTTGAGCGTGATTGCTCGCTCCTCCGGGGAAGAAGATGCGACGTGTTGTTCGCACCGTCGGCTGCAGAAATGTACGCGCCCGATGCATCCGTTGTGGTAACCGAATCAGCGCTCGCAATGTTGATGTGCGGAGCCTCCCGTCCCGGCCATTTCGTGGGTGTCTGCACCGTCGTTACGAAGTTGTTTTATCTCGTCCAACCCGATTCTGCGATCTTCGGGGAAAAGGACTTTCAGCAGTTGGTGATTTTGCGCCGGATGGTTCGCGACCTGAACATTCCTGTACGCATTATCGGGCATCCTACGATTCGAGAACCGGACGGATTAGCGCTGAGTTCTCGGAACGCCTATCTTAACGAGCAAGAACGGCAGCAGGCTCCTTTCATCCAAAAGACTCTGCGTGAAGCGGAGCAAGAACTACGAAGGCGACCGGTTTCACGACGAGCTCTCCAGAACTGGATGCGACGCCGCATCGAACGGGGATCGCTAGCCAAAGTCGATTACGTCGTGGCCGTCGATCCTGAAACGCTTAAGCCCAAAGAGCCAACCACCTTGCCGGTGCTTCTTGCTGCCGCTGTCTTTTTTGGCGCGACGCGCCTGATTGACAATCTCTTGGTAGAGTGAGATTACGGATCAAGTCAAGAACTCGAGTACTCAAGCACTCAAGAATTCAAGAATGATGCGACGCGGAACTCGGCGCGAGATCATTGGTTCTTCTTGAGTTCTTGGGTACTTGAGTTCTTGAGTCCTTTTCATTTCGGATATGAACCTCGTAATCGGATGGATTTCTTAGAAGAGCTTAATTCTTCCGTGCTGTGCGGCGACGGAGCGATGGGGACCGAGTTGATGTCTTCGGGAGTGCCGGTTGACGTCTGTTTCGAAGAACTGAACGTTTCCGCTCCCGATGTGGTTTCGCGCATTCATGACTCGTACGTACAAGCAGGCGCTCGCTTGATCGAGACAAATACCTTCGGCGCAAACGGTGCGCGTCTTTCAAAATATGGATTGCAAAACCGCGTCAAAGAATTGAACCAGGCGGCGATCCGGCTGGCGCGTGAGTCCATCGGCCGACACCCAATTTATTTAGCCGCCAGCGTTGGCCCTCTAGGTATCGCAGATCCTCAACTGGAGTGTCAAAACACCGACCGAGCAGGCCTCTTCCGAGAACAAGCAGAAGCGATTCTGGATGCAGGAGCCGACGTTGTTTTCCTGGAGACGTTCCTGGATTTTGACGAAATCCGGATCGCTCTCGACGCCGTGAGAAAATTCGACGACAAGATTCCGGTCATCTGTTCGATGGTTTCTTCCGAGGAAGGACGACTGCCATCCAGCTTGCCAATCGCCCAGGCGTTTCGGGAGTTGGTCCGACTCGGTGCAAATGTCGTCGGAGTCAATTGTGTCACCGGGCCACACGCCATGCTGCAAATTCTGCGACGGATTCCGGCCGAATTTTTGATCAGTGCTTTTCCAAACGCCGGATATCCTCGTTATCACAACGGGCGTTTTCTTTACAACGCCGCGCCCGAATACCTCGGCCAAGCGGCAAAAGAGTTTGTCGCGCAAGGCGCGAGCCTGATTGGTGGCTGTTGCGGCGTTGGCCCCCAGCACATTCGAGAAGTGGCAAAAGCGATCGCCGGATTGAAGCCGGTTCGTTCGAAGCCGGTTATCCAGTGGCTTGCTGAACCTGAATTGAAAGCCGAGAGAAGGCCCACGGAGACCAGTATCCTGGAACTGATGGCCAGCGGTCAGACAGTGGTCGTCACAGAGCTTGATCCGCCAAAGACGCTCGACCTCGAAAAATACTTCACGGCAGCTCAGGCCCTAATCGATGCGGGGAGCGACGCTATCACATTGGCCGATAATTCTCTCGCGATTCTTCGCGTCAGCAACCTCGCAATTGGCGCGATCCTCAAACAGCGATACAATATCATGCCGCTGCTGCACATCAGCTGCAGAGACAAGAATCTGATCGGGCTGCAGAGCGAACTGATGGGAATCGCCGCACTCGGCATCAGACACATCTTGCCTTTGACGGGAGACCCTGCGAAATTCGGCGATCATCCAGGGTCCTCTTCAGTATATGATGTCAACTCCGTTCAACTAATGGAGATCATCAGCGGTTTGAATAAAGGCTACAACTTTGCGGGCAAGAACATAAAATACCCTACAGACTTCGTTATGGGTTGCACGTTCAATCCTAACGCCAAAAATCTGGACGCCCAGATTGCACGCCTCGAACGCAAAATCGCAGCCGGGGCCCGCTACGTCATGACGCAACCGGTTTTCGATCAAATACTCGTCAAACAGATGCACAGCCGAACAAAGCATCTCGGGGTGCCGATTTTGACCGGCGTTTGGCCGTTGTTGAACGGAAAACAGACCGAATTTTTACATCACGAGGTTCCAGGAATTATCGTTCCGGATGAAATCCGGTCCAGAATGGCGGGGACCGAAGGTCAACAAGGACGACGTCAAGGCATTGAAATCGCGAAGGATGTGGTTCGTGCCGTTTTGGAATATTTCCCTGGTATTTATCTCATCACCCCTTTTCTCGCATATGACACCACCGCCGAGCTCGCACAGTTCGTCCGCAACTTATCATAGGATCCCATGGTCCTGGATTTTTCAATGGGGCGGATTGGTTCTTGCTCTGATCGCCCTGTTCGCCGCATCCACAAAGTATCCGATCGTCAACTGGATTGGCGATGCACGCGAAGATGTTCAGCAGCTCGGTTTTTGGAGCGGTATCGTTTACCCGATCGCCTACGCACTGTGTAACTTATTATTATTGCCAGGCGGCATCCTCAGCATGGGTGGCGGATTTTTTTTTGGGCTCTGGTGGGGATTTTTTCTAATTTTGGCGGGAAACCTCTTAGGAGCGGCCTTTGCATTCGTGATCGCCAGAAAAGTTGGTCGGCAGCGAATCGACAGACTACTTTCCAACAACCGCAGACTGCAAATCCTGGATGGAGCCATAGAACGGCACGGCTGGAAGATCGTGGTATTGTCACAACTCAATCCCTTGGCCCCCTCCAGCCTCCTAAATTATCTTTACGGCCTGACCCGCGTGCGTCTCAGTCGCTGTTTACTTTGGGTGGCGCTCGGTCAGGGTCCAGGATTATTTCTGTACGCGTTCATCGGTACTCTTGGTCAATTCGGCGTCGATATGGCCCGAGGGACCCGAAAACCGGATTTGCATGATTATCTGCTCTGGGGTACGGGGTTCGTTGTCACGATCGCGACGACCTATCTCCTTGGGCGGCTTGCACGCCGGATAATGGGAGAAGTAGAATCGCAGATGAGTGACCAACCTTGACTCAGGCGAGTTCGGGACTACTTTTCTCAGATCTGTCTAGCGAAAGCAATGTGTGCCCCAGGTGATGCCCAAGACGCGGACTTCGCGATTTATCTCGACTACGGGATCGATTGTTGTTTCGGAAGTTCGGGCGACCTCGTGATCAGCGAAAATGGAATCGTGTTAAGATCGCGCTGGCGTTTTCCGCTCGGGACCCAGCTCGCGATCCGAATCTGCGCTCACCCTATCGGTCCGGAAGATTACCCGGTTTGCGAGGAAGTGACGGGCATGGTCGTGAGCTCCGAGCGCATTGGGGAAGGGTCTTCGAGCTTCGAGGCAACTATCCTCTTCCTAGATGTAACCGAACCAGCCCAGGAGGGCCTCGGTCGCGTCGCAGACCGCCTCGAGTTGACTGACCAGATCAGCTAGCCCGCAATTAGCTCGTCGTTTCGGTCCGGC
>DASZGG010000138.1:0-5562 GCA_035939025.1 Chthoniobacterales bacterium
CGCTTTCAGGGTGAATGGGAAAAAGTTTTATTCTACTGGAGCGTTATTTGCTCACTTTGTTCCGACCGCTGCTCTGGACGAGGAAAAGCATGGGTTGCTCGTGCTAATTCCGCGCGATACACCCGGTCTATCTGTGGTCGACGATTGGGACGGTTTTGGCCAACGCACCACTGCCAGTGGCAGCGTGATATTGGACAATGTCCGAGTTGAAGCTGAGTGGATTATTCCGGCCTATCGCGCCTATGACAGACCAACGCTAACCGGTCCGCTCTCTCAAATCATCCAAGCCGCCATTGATGCAGGGATCGCGCGGACAGCCATTCGCGAGACAATTGAATTTGTCAGGACGAGGGCGCGTCCTTGGATCGACAGTAAGGTCGAGAAGGCGTCGGAAGATCCCTTGACCATTTCCCAGATCGGCGATCTGGAAATCAGACTTCACGCGGCGGAAGCATTGCTGCAACGCGCCGCTAGAACTTTGGATGATGCTGAAGAGGTTCCGAGTGAGGCTACAGTGGCAACAGTTTCCATCGCGGTAGCAGAGGCGAAAATCCTAACAACCGAGATTGCGATTCTGGCAACGAACAAACTGTTCGAGCTCGCCGGAACGCAGTCGACGCTGGGCAAATATAATCTCGATCGGCATTGGCGGAATGCACGTACCCACACGCTGCACGATCCGGTCCGCTGGAAGTATTACGCAATCGGTAATTACTACCTCAACAACGTTAATCCACCACGCCATCCATGGAACTAGGAGCTCATTTGATCCAGAGCGATGACGAAGCCATTCGCGTTGCTCAAGGGCTTGCTGCCGACTTCGCGCTGGATGCAAGTGAGCGAGATCGAAAACGCCGTTTGCCATACCAGGAAATCGAGCGGTATTCGCGGAGCGGTGTGTGGGGGATCACCGTTCCGAAGGAATATGGCGGTGCTGATGTTTCGGTGGTCACTCTTGCGGAGGTCGTTGCGATTATCTCAGCAGCCGACCCTTCACTGGGGCAAATCCCGCAGAATCATTATTTCTTTTTGCAACTGATTCGAACGAATGCTTCGGACGAGCAGAAACGCTTTTTTTATGATCGTGTTCTGCGAGGACAACGTTTGGGAAACGCCTTATCAGAATTAGGGACGAAAACGGTTGGAGACTACAACACCAGGGTCGTCCGCGACCAGGGTGCGTTCCTGCTATTTGGACGCAAGTATTATTCGACGGGAGCGCTGTTTGCGCACTGGATTCCAGTCGTCGCGAAAAACGAGCACGACTATCTGGTTGCCGCGTTTGTTGAGCGTGGTACGCCCGGTCTTGAGATTGTCGATGATTGGGACAGTTTTGGTCAACGCACAACCGGCAGTGGAACAGTAATTCTCGAAAATGTCCGTGTTCCGGAACTTGGAGTCATACCATATCAGAGTGCGTTCGACGAACCCACGGCTCTCGGACCGGTTGCCCAAATTATTCACGCTGCGGTTGAATTGGGAATCGCGCGAACTGCCATTGGAGAAACAATCGCGTTTGTGCGACAGCGGACACGCCCTTGGATAGACGCGAAGATCGACTACGGTTATGAAGATCCGTTGACCATCAGTCAGGTCGGCGAATTGGAAACCCGATTGCATTCCGCAGATGCTTTGTTGGAGCGTGCGGGTCGCTTTGTCGACCAGGCGGTGGCGAAGCCTGACGCAGAGAAGGTGGCGAGCGCTTCGATTGCGGTGGCGGAAGCGAAAGCAGCGACTACGGAGATAGCGATTCAGGCAACCAATAAGTTATTCGAGCTTGCAGGAACACAAGCGACGCTAGCGAAATTCAATCTTGATCGACACTGGCGCAATGCGCGCACCCATACGCTCCACGATCCGGTGCGGTGGAAATATTACGCCATCGGCAACTATTACTTGAACGCCGTGCGACCGAAGCGACATGGCGCGCTCTAAATAGCGGAAAGACAAATTGCGAATGAGTAGAGAAATCCGGTTGAACGCGTTTGACATGAACTGTGTGGGTCACCAGTCTCCCGGGCTCTGGACCCATCCGCGTGATATCTCTTATAGATACAAAGATCTAGAGTACTGGACGGAACTCGCCCAAATTCTCGAACGAGGCAAATTCGACAGTCTCTTCATTGCCGACGTTCTCGGGGTTTACGACGTCTACCATGGAAGTGCTGAGCATGCCATCCGGCAGGCAACCCAAATCCCGCTTAACGAGCCAATGCTATTGGTTCCGGCGATGGCACATGTGACAAAGCATCTTGGGTTCGGAGTCACCTGCTCACTAACTTACGAACATCCTTATCCGTTCGCGCGTCGTATCTCGACGTTGGATCATCTGACGGATGGTCGCGCAGGTTGGAACATAGTTTCATCCTATCTTGATAGCGCTGCGCGTAACTTTGGCTTGGACCGCCAGCACAAGCACGATGACCGCTACGAGGTCGCAGACGAATATATGGAGGTTTGTTACAAGCTCTGGGAAGGAAGTTGGGAGGATGACGCAGTGGTTCGCGACAGGGCGAGAAAGTTGTTTACTGATCCCGAAAAAGTCCATGAAATTCAGCATTACGGAAAGTACTTCACGGTACCGGGGTTCCATCTCTGTGAGCCTTCTCCTCAGCGCACGCCTGTGCTGTATCAGGCAGGAGCATCGAGGCGTGGAAAAGATTTTGCGGCGCGGCACGCGGAGTGCGTCTTTGTCGCGGCACCCTCCAAGAAAGTTTTGAAAGATTACGTCCGGGATATCCGGCAACGTGCAGCCGGTTTCGGGAGAGACCCGTCTAACCTCATCTTTTTTAACCTGTTCACCGTAATTGTCGCGCCGACCGAAAGGGAAGCACAGGCAAAGTACGATGATTACAAGCAATATGTCAGTTACGACGGCGCCTTGGCTTTAGTCTCCGGATGGACTGGAATTGATTTCGGAAAATACAACCCTGATGACCGAGTCGAATACATTGAAAATGATGCGGTCCAGTCGGCGACAGAATCATTGACCACCAGCGATCCGGATAAGATCTGGACCGTCCGCGAAGTAGCAAACTGGGTCGGAATCGGCGGTCTCGGACCGGTAGTGGTCGGATCTCCCAGCCAAGTGGCGGACGCGCTTCAGGGATGGGCAGAAGAAACGGGTGTTGACGGATTCAATCTCGCCTACGCCGTCACCCATGAGACGTTTCGTGACTTTGTCGATCTAGTTGTCCCTGAGCTTCAGCGCCGGGGTGTTTACAAGAAGGAATATAGGCCGGGTACCTTGCGCGAGAAATTATTTGGTCAGGGAGCCCGTCTTTCTGAAGAACATCCGGGTGCTGCTTACCGCATCCAGCAAGAGCAAGCCGCCCTGGCATGATCAAAAACCATGATGCTCAACTTTCTGAGTCATGAAAATATTCTGGTTTATTCCAACCTTCGGTGACGGTCGCTATCTCGGCTCCAGTAAAGGGTCTCGGGCGACGAACCACGCATACTTGCGGCAGATCGCCGAGGCTGTGGATGAACTCGGATACTATGGTGCGTTATTACCCACGGGCCGATCTTGTGATGACGCCTGGATCGTTGCGTCCTCCCTGTTTCCTCTAACGCGCCGAATGCGTTTTCTTGTTGCGGTGCGCCCCGGCCTGATGTCACCGACTTTAACGGCTCGAATGGTAGCGAGCTTTGATCGACTTTCTGAAGGACGTCTCTTGATCAACGTCGTCACCGGCGGTGATCCGGTTGAGCTTGCGGGTGACGGACTACTTCTTGAACACGACGAACGTTACAGGTTAACCGACGAGTTTCTGACGATTTTTCGAAAGGTCCTTGCCCAAGAAGAGATCGACTTCAAAGGTAAACATTTAGAGGTGCACGGAGCCAAAGTTTTGTTTCCAGGAGTGCAAAACCCGTATCCGGATTTGTACTTTGGCGGTTCGTCGCCTGCGGCGCACGAGGTGGCCGCCAAGCACATTGATGTTTATTTGACTTGGGGCGAGCCGCCAGAAGCTGTTGCGGCGAAGATTGACGAAGTGCGGCAATTGGCAGCCCAACAAGGTCGAACCTTGCAATTTGGTTTGCGGCTCCACGTAATTGTTCGCGAAACCACAAAAGAAGCCTGGGCCGCGGCGAATGAGTTGATCCGATATGTGACCGATGAATCAGTCACGGCGGCGCGAAAGACGTTTGCCCGGTTTGATTCTGCGGGCCAGCGCCGTATGTCGCAACTCCACGGCGGTAAACGGGAATCGCTGGAGATTGGGCCAAATCTCTGGGCCGGTGTCGGACTGGTTCGCGGCGGTGCAGGAACTGCCCTGGTCGGCGATCCAGAAATCGTCGCCGAGAGGCTCAGAGAGTACGTCAGTCTCGGCATTGATAGTTTTATTCTCTCCGGCTATCCACATCTGGAAGAGGCACATCGCGTGGCTGAGCTCCTGTTTCCTTTGCTACCGGTCGAAGGAGTGTCGGCGGAGACTTCCCCCCAATTCATCGGCCCATTCGGAGAGCTCGATCTTAATCCAAAACAAAGCAACGCCGAAGAGCCCCTGCGCGCAAGTGCACACTAAACCCAAAAACCGAAGATAAGAGGTAACCGCAGATTCCACAGATTCCGAAATCTGCGGAATCTGCGGTTTCAAATTCGGAATTCAGGCTAAACACAAGCACCCATGAAACCGACAGCGATCATTGAATTTAGAGTAAAACTGGTCCTCGTAGCGGTTGTCCTCGGCTTTCTTCTCTGGGCGACGAGTGGAAGCGCCGAAGAGCAGGTTACCACGATCAAGCTCGATTGGGCTTACTACAATCCTCTTAGTCTCGTATTGAAAGACAAAGGATGGCTTGAGCAAGAGCTCAAGAATGACGGCATCGAGATTCAGTGGACTCAGAGTCTCGGCAGTAACAAAGCGCTCGAGTTGCTTCGCAGTAAGAGTGTTGATTTCGGATCCACGGCGGGTGCTGCGGCCTTGCTGGGTCGCGCGAACGGCAATCCAATCAAATCGGTCTACGTTTACGATAATCCGGAATGGGCCGCTCTCGTCACACGGGCGGGGTCTGGCATCTCGCGACTGCAGGATCTCAAGGGAAAACGTATAGCGGTCACTCGCGGTACCGATCCACATATCTTTTTACTGCGCGCCCTCGCAAGTGTCGATATGAGCGAACAAGATATTGAACTCGTGCCGCTCCAACACTCGGATGGCAAAACGGCGCTGGAAAAAGGTGCCGTGGATGCGTGGTCGGGACTTGATCCCTACACGGCTCAGATAGAAGTAGAGGAGGGGTATTCTATCCTCTTTCGCAACAAGGCATGGAATAGTTACGGCATTCTGAATGTTCGTGAAGCATTTGCCAAAGAACATCCGGAACTCGTCAGGCGCGTCTTGGCGATCTATGAGAAGGCACGGCTTTGGACGTTGGAGAATCAAAATGAAGCCAGACAGATTCTCGCCGCTGCAGCGCATCTTACGGATACCGTAGCCACCAAAGTTTGGGATCGACAAGATTTCACCAATTCCGCAATCGGGCCGGCGCAACGGGAAACTATTCGAGCGTCGGGCGAAATTCTGAAGAAGAGCCAAATAATCGATAACGGAG
>DASZGG010000139.1:0-3731 GCA_035939025.1 Chthoniobacterales bacterium
ATGGGAAGACGAAAAGAAGGAGGGCGTTACGGGAACCATGGGTTCCCCGTAGCAGGAAGGTAGTCGAGAGACAGCTTTGTGGCTCGAGCGAGGAAACTCCGGAGCCCGGCCGTTACAGGCCTTGGGGTTTCCTCCAGACAGTAAGAAAGAAGTGGTCAGAGAGAGATTTGAGTAAGAAACACGGAAGGACGAGGACTGTCGCCAAACGCTGAGAGGGGCTGACCCCTACAAATGAAAATTGAACTCCAATCGGACTACAAAAGGACGGATTGGGTTACAGAAATATCGCCAAGGGTTTGAACGCTTCGACCACTCCGTCCTTGTGACCTTTGAGATCTTCATGTGAAAAATAGCGACGACACATCCCCAATCCCGGCCCCGCCCGCCGCCTCACCAATCACCTTCTTTAACCTTGGCGTCTTGCGACTTTGCGTGAGTTTTTTTCTTCGTTCTCTTTTGTGCAATTCACGTGGAACTAAAGTGTTATAGCCTTTCCAGGCTCGACGCGATACACTGCGCGGAATTTCGCGGCAATGCACCACATCAATAAGATCAAAGAGACTGCACCGAGCGGCCCCTGGCTCACCAGTGAGCTCACGAATAAGGAGGGCGAGGGGCTCCTCCGCAGCGGCCGCGAACTGCAGCGGAAAACCAGTTGGCGATTCAGACCTCTTGCGAGCTGGGTCGCGGCCTGCGTTTTGCTTTTCAGCCCGTCTCTCCCGCTTCACGGAGGATGGCTAAAACCCGATGTCGATTTCTCGAACTATAACGTGCCGTTGTACGACCAGATCGTTAACCGCATCAAGGCGAAGGTTTCCGCACGGTTGGGAACAGGCGAGAACAAAAAGGACCGCTATTTTATTATTCCTTTCGCTTACCAAGACAGCAGGCTTAACCCGAAAATTTCGCACTCCTTCATCACGGTGATACGCGTGTTCGCCTACGACGAGCAGCCCCTTCGCACACCGGGATTCAAACACGGGAAATACAAGCAGTGGAATTTCGAAGCATTTAACATCAGCTGGATGCCTCACGATTTCGATACTAATCCGAATCTGTGCGTTTTCGATGGCTTCGGCAGCCGCATTTTTCCGAGCCTAAACCAATGTTCCATCGTCAACGGGAAAAACTTCTCACTGTCTGAAACCCTGAAGCTCGGGGCGGGGTTCAGAAATGCCGTGGCCATGTGGGGACCCTACGAGATCCAGAAAGTGGCGTTTGATCTTGGCGTAAAACGGAAGCTATTGCTCGACGGAGGAACTATCCGTTATCGGGCCGACGACCGCCTTTCTCGCAAGGATCGAGTCGCCATCAATTGTTTCCACGCAATGGCGGGGCTGCAAGAGCTTTATCCAAACGGCGGATTTCTTGGGACAGGATTTAGGATGTGGGGCATCAATGGCACCGCCCGAGTTCTGATCGAATACACCAAGGCGGTCCGTAACCAGGGCATGATCCTTGAGCCGGTCAATATCAAGAAAGATCTCTACGGATTTGTCTACGCCCCGGAACGGAATAGCCGCGGCCTCTATAATCCATTTCAGAACGCCTCAGCGTACCACCGGTAATTTCGGTGGGTTCTTCGGACTTTAGCGTGTGATTAATCGGCCGATTTGGTTTCTAACCTATGAAATGGTTTATGAGAACAGCCCCAGGGCTTCAGCCCTCGTCGGAATGACTAAGGCGGCGAACAGAATCGCGATGATGAGTTGCAATTTGATCCGATTCTTCCGGAGAAGCCTCGATCCAGTTATCCGCATGGCCAGCTTTCGTTAACTAATCTCTTCCGCCTGGAGCCTATTTGCATCTTCCACTACAACAGAATGTCATGCACCCCCACGAAGTAGAAGATCCACGCACCGATCAGGATATGAGAAACAATCACGCCGATCAATGTCCGGTGGCGGGAATAAAGCCAACCCCAAAAAATTCCAGGTACAAATGTTCCCAGCGCGAAAGAGGGCGACACGTGAACATGCAAAGTAGAAAACAGCAAATTTGAAATGAGAATCGCTTTCCAGACAACATGGCGGCCTGTCAAAAATTCTTGCAGCGATCCCTGTAAAATCCCCCGGGCGAGAAACTCCTGAACGGGGACCAACGCAACATAAATGCACAGCTGCAACAGGTACGGCCCGTGTGTCGGGTTCTGGGCCATCCTGCCGCTAAATAAGCTCAGATGAGAATAAGCAGGATCAAGAATGATGAGCCGCTTCACTGCCAAGACCAGCACAAGGATAGGGAGCGTCCAAGCCATTGCTTCTCCAAGGGCCGGCCTCCAATTGGTCGCAGTCAGTCCGAAAAAATCCCACGAATGGGGCCCCCGTTTGATAACAATCAGCATCGCCGGAACCAGAATTCCGACTAACAGAGATGCCGATATAAGGATGTTGGTATTAATGTTTCTAACCACGCCGGCAATCGATCCAGCGACCAAGGCGTAAGCGCACAAAATAACAAATACATTAGTGAGGAAATGCCCCATCAATTCCCGGATCCTGCTTTGCAGGCGCTCGTTCTCCCGGTGGAGGTAATCGAGGGTGAGATGGGTGTTCACGCGCGCCAGCAGTTCGTGCGCGTTGAACGGCTTGGCGACGTAATCCACGGCGCCCAACTCAAAGCCACGCACGATGTCTGCCGTATCGGTTTTTGCGGTGAGAAAGACGATCGGAATTTCCAGCCAGGCGGTTGAGGCCTTGATGCGCCGGCAGGTTTCAAACCCGTCCATCTCGGGCATCATAATGTCGAGGAGGATCAAATCGGGTCGAATGCGTTCCAGAACTTCGAGCCCCTGCCGGCCATTGGTGGCGATGCTGATGTTATAACCTCGCTCCTTAAGAATGGTGGAGAGGGTCTGGATGTTCGCCGGCGCGTCCTCGATGATTAGAATGCGAGAAGGCATAACCAGATTTCCTTAGCCGCCGGGCGCCCGGGCCGCTTGTTCCAACTGGGCCAGCGCTTCACTGAAAGCGTAGCCCTGGACCCGTTGCTCAAATTTTCCAAACTCCTCGGCGGAGAAGAGTGAAGCAAACACGCCGCGATTGGCTTCAAGGCAATCGGATGCCGCGGCGTCGAACTCGGCCAGGTGCCTGGTCATTTGCTCAACCACCAGCTTCAATTGCGCAGCATCAACGACCATGGCTTTAGGCGCGGCGGGGGACACCGGTTCTTCACCCAGAGCGGCGCGGAGACGGTCAACGAACGGGGTGAGCACGGTCGCGAACTGCTGGCGCAGCGATTCCAAGCGCGCAGCGTCGGCGCCATCATGAATGGCCTTCTCCAATTCACCCGCCGCCAACTGCACTGTCTTCACGCCAAGATTCGCAGCAACTCCTTTGACTGTGTGCGCTGTCCGCTCAGCCGCGGGCCGATCACCGGCCTTGAGCAGTTCGGTGATTCGCCCAGGCGCGTCCGATTGCTGCGCGGAGAACTGGCGGAGCAGTTTCAAATAAAGTTTTCGGTTGCCGGCGACGCGCAGCAGGCCTTCGACGGAATTGAGCCCTTCCACGGTCGGTATTTCCATATTGTCAGCGCGCGACTCGACCTCGGGAACGCCGGCCGTCTTGACAACCGGGTCCGAGGTTTTGGCAATTGCTGGAACAGATGCCGACGTTCCCGGGGCGGACCGATAATACCGCGCCACGGTTTCGAACAGCGCACTGGGATCGATTGGTTTCGAGATATGATCGTTCATCCCGGAGGCGAGACAGCGCTGGCGTTCTTCGATCGTG
>DASZGG010000140.1:0-2851 GCA_035939025.1 Chthoniobacterales bacterium
AAATAAAGGGATGGAAAACAAACTGTTTCTAAACTCTTGTCTCCAAAAAGCAGCGGAATTTTCCGGCGTAGCCGGTGAGTTCCGCTGCCACAGCCTGCATCGGTCACAAATCTCTAAAGATTTGTGACCGATGCAGGCTAACTGGAAGGGCGCGTAATTCCGACGTCGAGAATTCCTTGATCAAGTCCGACAGCAGGCCGTTTCCCCGATACGGTCCCTCATCCCTCTCCGCGCAGACGATAACCAACTCCATGGACTGTCAGGAGTAATTTTGGTTCACCGGACTCGCCCAATTTTTTGCGTAACTGGACGATCACCTGATCCAAGGTTCGCGTCGTGCCGTAATACTCGTAGCCCCACACTTCGGAGAGCAATCGATCTCGAGAGAGGACTTGTTCCCGAGCCTCATGAAAAATCTGCAGCAAGTGCAGTTCCCTTGCAGTAAGACTTTCCCGAACGTCGCCCCGAGACAAAATGAGTGTCTTGGGATCGATCAGAGATTCACCAATTTTGAACGTAGAGGAAGTCGATGGAATACCGGATGCGCGTCGAAGGAGCGCTCTGATGCGGGCCACCAGCTCTCTTACGCCGAACGGTTTGGTGAGATAATCGTCGGCACCCAATTCGAGGCCGACAACCTTTTCAATTTCTTGACCTTTGGCCGTCAACATCAGGATCAACACCGAAATCTTACGTTTACGTAATTCTTTGCAAATGTCGTAGCCGCTTTTCCCGGGGAGCATGATATCAAGCAAAACGAGCGCCGGCTGTTCCTGCATAACGGCATCCATTGCATGGTCGCCTCGTTCGCAGACCGAAATCGCGAACCCTTCGGTCTGTAGAACCTCCTTCAGGCCAAACCGGATATTGGGATCATCCTCGACAATCAAGATCTTCGTTTTCATTCGGCCTGTGCGGTACTGAGTTTGATCGAAAATTGACTTCCGCCGCCCGGATGCGGCTCATAAATCACGTCTCCACCGTTGGCTCTCGCAATCCGGCGTGCCAGGGTCAAGCCCAACCCAGCTCCCTGAATCCCGCTGCTCAACGAATTGTGTGCACGGTAAAATTGCTCAAAAATCTTCTCCTCCGATCCGTGCGGTACTCCAGGTCCGCGATCAGAAACTTGAACTGTTGCGAGACCAGTCTCTGATCGCCGCGTCGTAACGTCGATTCGCCCATCGCCATATTTCTCTGCGTTCGATAAGAGATTGAGGAGCACCTGCGCAACCGCATCACGGTTCCCGTGCACCGGGAGCGAACTCGAATCGACTCCGTCCGATGCGAAGTTCGGTCTGAAGTTCGTCAGCGTCTCACGGACGAGCGCGTTCAAATCGAATACTTCCCTTTCGTATTTGGTTTCGCCTCGATCCATCCGCGCAAAATCGAGCACATTATTGATCAATCGAGTCAGACGCGATGATTCGTTCACAATAATTTCCGAATACCGCTTTTGCCGATCCGGATCCGGATTTTTGGCCAGCAACTCCGAAAAGATGCGAATGGACGTGAGAGGCGTTTTCAATTCGTGCGAAACGTTGCTGACAAAATCTGTTTTCTGACGAGCCAGTCGGATCTGGCGGCCGAGGTCCCGCCATATTAACCAGCTTCCAATGCCGATCGCAAAAAGCAGCAGTACAATTGTGGCTCCAACACTTCTCTGAACTGTGGTGGCGATTTGATTTGCAGCAGCCGGATTTAACAGATAGACCCCAATCTCCCAGTGCGGTAAGACTTCGCCCACTTCCGTTGCGACAAATGGCCGTTTCCAGTTCGTCGCAAAACGGGGCATCGTCGTGACTACAGGTTTCCCCTTGTCATCTAACAGTGCCACGCAAACCGTTTTGGCCAGGTCGTAATCCGGAAGGATCAAATGCTCGAAATCTTTTGTGAACCGGTTCAGGTTGACCTCTGCACCGAAAACCAATTTTGGATTAACGGTGGTGCGATGCCAGAAAATGACGAATAATTCGTTCCCGACAAATCGAGCGACGCTCCCGGACATCGCGGTCCCGATTAATTGATGGAACTGCGCTTCTGCGGGCAAAACATTCGAAATCGAGGTATCGCTTTGTTTTAACTCTTTCTGAGGATTGACGGATCGCGCAATCATCCGTTGTGAACTCGGGACGGAAAGGGGCGGGGCCGCTCCTGGCACTTTGGCTGTTGAACCCATTGGCTCGAACGCCTTTGCCTTTTGCTGTGCAGGCTCTGCTCCTTCATCTTTACGCTGCGGCTTTCCAGCCGAGGACTTCGCGAGTTCACTATTCGCCGACCGTTGCGACTCGGGCTCATAATTGCCAACCACGGGTTGCGGAGTCGGTTGGCTCGGTTGTTGATAAACCTCAGCCGATTCCGCGTTCGTGAGGAACCGACTGTTTGCCTCTAAAAATCGTTGTGCAGGTCCATTTCCCTTCGCGGAAGGCGCAACTAACTTTCCGTCAAGCGTCACCACAAATCCCACCGTGGCGGCCGGCCATATCGCGCGGACGCGTTCGTCGAAGGCAACGACATCCGTGCCGCTTGCCAGCTGATCGACCCGATTCGCAAACTCATTTTGTTTTTCTCCGAGAAATCCCCGAATTCGTTCCGCCAATGTGTCGGACGTTCCTTGAAGCAGCAGTTCTTGTTGCCGTTCGAAAACGAATTCCTGGTTGCGCAACGAATCCAACGCCAGCCAACCAAGCACAATGCTGGGCAGAAAGACCGCTAACACAAAAATCAAAGCAAATTTCCTCATTTCGCAGTCAGAAAGCCAACATACAGAATACGGGGTTTCCAGCGAATGGCGCGAAGAAGGTGTTTCTTACGACGCTTCTATCCCCAGAAGGAGCTGAAAGGCTCAGCCTAG